>JAPUES010000250.1 GCA_027492445.1 Sporomusaceae bacterium
AAACAGGGCATAAAGGCACAAAAAGGGATTGAGTTTTAGAAAAAAAATTAGCAATGTCGGTGAAGGGTAGGAAACTATGAGGAAAATTGCATTTTATGGTAAGGGTGGTATTGGGAAATCGACAACAGCTGCTAATGTATCGGCGGCATTAGCTGAAAAAGGCTACTCAGTTTGCCAAATCGGCTGTGATCCGAAAAATGATTCGACAAGGCTGCTATTAGGCAAGGTCTGCTCAGGGACGGTGCTGGATATGGTTAAGCAATATGGGGATGAAGTCACTACCGAGCAAGTTGTACATACTGGTTTTGCTGGGGTGAAATGCGTAGAAGCAGGTGGACCAGAACCAGGAGTGGGGTGTGCTGGTCGTGGCATCATTGTCGCTTTGGAGAAATTAAAGGCCTTGCAGGCCATTAGTCAGGATCATATTGTCTTGTATGATGTACTGGGCGATGTGGTTTGCGGCGGTTTTGCTGTACCCATTCGAGAAGGCTATGCGACAGATATCTATATTATTTCTTCTGGTGAACTCATGTCCTTGTATGCCGCTAATAACATTGCCAAGGGGATTGCGAGATTTGCTGGTCGTGGGCGGGTAAGGCTTGGCGGCATTATCGGTAATAGTCGTAATATCAGGAGTGAACAAAAGTTGCTTGAAACCTTTGCGACAAGCCTCAATACTCGGTTGGTTGCTTTTATTCCCCGTGAGCAAATCGTGCATCAGGCGGAAATACACCGAAAAACCGTCATTGAATGGGAAGCAGATTCTGAGCAAGCTCATGTATATCGTGAGTTAGCAGGATTGATTATGGAAAATAGTGCCCTAACAGTGCCAACGCCCCTTAGTTTTGAGACATTAGAGGAGTTGGTACTAGAGTATGGCAATGAATAAACGGTATATGGTGACCATGAAAGGCAGCTGCAGCTGCAGTATGCCGGGTGTTTGGTGTGCAGTAGCACATAACGAAGGAGCAGTAGTGATTTTTCATAGCCCCAAAGCATGTGGTCATGTGAGTAGGGATATGGAATTGGGAAGCCATTACTCTTCTATAGCCCGTCAGACGTTTATCCCTAAGCAATATACAGCACCGTTAATTACTAGTAATTTACAGGAAGAACACTCTATTTTTGGTGGTACTGATCAATTGAAGCAATGCATTGACTATGTTGTGGAGCGGTATCATCCTACATATATTATGGTGGCTAACTCGTGTGTAGCCGGTGTCATCGGTGATGATACACAGGCTATTGCCCAAGAAGCGGAGGAAGAATGGAAGATTCCAGTGATGACCGTGCCGTGCAGCGGATTTTTAGATGGGGAGTATTATGCTGGATTTTACCATGGGGCAAAAGTTTTAACAGATCGTTTTATGAAAAAGCAAAGGACATTGGCTAATACTGTTACCCTGCTAGGAACCCATGGCGGTCCCAATAGCACTGATGCCCAAGAAATCCAGCAATTACTGGGATATTTCGGTCGTCAAGTGCATTGTCATTTTCCAGGCTATGCTTCCCTCGAAGATATTTGCCGAGTTCCCACTTCGGAAATTTGTATTCCCCTAGGCGGAGGGCGATCAAAATCCTCTTATTCCATGCGGCAACTGGCCATTGATATTCAGGTCAAATTTGGAGTTCCTTTTCTCGATCATGAGTATCCTGTGGGCTTGCGAGGCATGGAAAGCTGGATTCGGCAACTAGGTAATACCCTCGGTCAGGAGCGGGAGGCGGAATTGCTTGTGATAGAGCAATCGGCAAGGTTACAGCAGCAAGCCCTTTGCTGTCGTGCTGATTTGCAGGCAATAAAGGTGGTAGTGTGCATTGGGCGTCCTCTTCTTTATTTTCAGCCAGAGTGGATCATTGAGCTGCTGGAATTGGCTGGAGCGAGTCTAGAGGGAATCGTTTTGTTTAGCAACCTTACAGAAGAGCAAAAAAAAGCTATGGAACAAGAAGTGAAAAAACATACGGTAGTACCTATTTTTGAAGAAGACAAAAGTGAATCCATTATAGAAATTGCGGATATTCTGGTAACAACCCATGAACTCGAAGATGAGACGAAACGACAATTTTTGTTGCCAGTGTTACCTCCCTTTGGCGTAGGCGGTTTGATACAGCAGTTTAATAAACTGGCAAGGCTAGCAAGACGCTCTGAGGGAAAGGGAGGCATACTATATGGCTGGTAAAGAGCAATGGGATAATGTGTGTACGCAGGTCAACACTTGTGCTTTAACTGGCGCAGCCGCTTTTTTTGCTGGTATTCCTGATGCTGCCATTGTGGCAAACGGACCTCTTTGGTGTTATTTTTATGCCCGCAGGTATTTGGAAAAATCCAGCCCTAGTATTGGTCAGCGTTTTTTTGGTACGCAACCCGATAATAATGCTGTTGTGTATGGCACGGAAGAGTGTCTACTAGAACTATTACAGTCCGTAGGAGAGTCCTCTAGTCCATCGGTGCTCCTTATTGAAAATAGCTGCGCCGTTAGCTTGATTGGCGATGATATTGCTGGGATTGCTGCCGAGGCCAATATGCCCTGCCCAGTGGTATGCATTGATAGTGGTGGTTTGATCGGTGGTTTTTGGGAGGGGTATCGGGCGGCTGCTAAAGCTTACTTTGATATTATGCCACTGAATCCACGCCGAATGGTAAAGCCACGAACGGTAAATTTATTAGGCTGTACCGTCGGTTATTACAATGCTAGTAGTGACTTAAACGAGCTAAAGCGCATGCTAACGTTGGCAGGGTATGAAATATTAGCTACGCCTGGGGCGGGTAGTAGTACAACTGAAATCGCTACCATGGCACAGGCGGAAGTCAATCTTGTCATTCATGAAGAACTGGGGGGCAATTTAGCCCAATACCTACAAAAACAATATGGTATACCCTATTTATCTTTGCTGCCGCCCTATGGTATTGAAGGTTCACTGCATTGGCTTAAAACCTTGGGACAGACCATGTGGATGGATGAACAAAGTCTGCAGGGAATACAGGGAGAAGCCAATACCCTGAGTAAAAAATTACGCACAAACATACGAGAGATAGAGCGGCTCTGGGGTGACTTGCAGTTTGAGCGTACACTAGTTGCTGCGCCTTCTTCCGTTGCCCTGGGGTTGTCCCAGGCACTGCGTTTGGAATGGGCCGACACGGGGCCGTTGACCGTCGTACTACATGATGGCATACCCTCTTATTCGACACCAGATGGCATGGACATAGTGGATGGACAGAAGGAGAGTATGCAAATAGAAAGTCTACTTACAAGCTTAGCAGCGGGCTTGTTACTGGGTAGTAGTCATGAAAAAGCCATATTACAGCAACAAGCAGTGCCAAATGTGATCTGCCAAAATATTGCATTGCCAGTATGCGATGAAGTAATCCTTAGCGACCGGCCATTCATGGGACTACGGGGTGCATGCCATATGAATGAGCGGCTTTGGAATCAATATATTAGTTTTTGTCAACGGTGGAGATGAATGGATGAGAAGTTCTTTGCTGGAATGATCAAGATCATTTTAAGAAGTTAGGGAGGATAAGTAAAAGTGAAATTTACAAAATCTATGAGAAAAAGAAAAGTCATATTGTGCGCTATGGTGAGTAGTGCTTTACTACTTGCCACGACAGGAATCTCCCAGGCCGAGGAACAGAAAGAATATTCCTTTGATCAAGTGGTGGTTACAGCTACTAAAACTCCAGTAAAAGAGTTTGAGACTAATGCCAATATTACAGTAATTACGCGCGAGGCCCTTGAACAAGGTCATTATCATGATTTATCAGAGGTATTACGGAATGTACCTGGTGTATACATCGCTAATTATAGCGGCGGTGTAGGCTATGAAAATTCAAATAGTTTAAGAATTAATGGGTCGGATCAAATTGTTATATTAATTGATGGAGTGCGGGTCAATGTGGCTGGCGTTAATTTTCCCGCAAGCGCCTATACTTCCTTAGATAATGTAGAGAGAATAGAGGTCTTAAAAGGATCAGCCTCATCTCTTTATGGGTCAGCGGCCAAAGGGGGCGTTATTAATATTATTACTCGTAAAGTTGACAGTAATAAAAGTACATTGACGATAACGGGCGGTAGTTATGATAAAGAAAATTATGCTTTTACTAATCAGGGGAAAACCGGAGATTATAGTTGGGTAGTGACGAGTCAAAAAGATCTTTTGGGAAATTACACAGATGCCCATGGTCTTACAATTCCCCAGCATTTAAATGCAGATAGTAATACTATAAAGCTTACTAAGCAAATCAACGAAGCATCCGATGTGACATTGACTTATGATCAATCCAAGGCAAATGTACTTTATTCAGGAAGTAACTTTAAGTTAAATACTAACAAGTTTGGAACAAGGGACAATTCGGATTGCAAGGTAATCTATAATTATAAGTTTTCCGATAATGCCCAAAATCAGTTAACTTTTTTTAATGGTATATATAATACAAAGTATAATAACTACCTGACTCATATTAAAACAATAGGAATTCAAGATCAATTTACGAGAAAATTTGGTAAAAATCATATTATTACGACGGGTTTTGATTTTAGCCAAGACCAAATATTACATATGCATGATATTACCCTGACCAATCGAGCTTTCTATATACAAGATGAATGGGATGTAACAGAAAAGTGGAAAGTGACATCGGGTATGCGTTATGACAATAATTCTAGTTTTGGCAATCATACTACACCAAAAATAAATTTAGGTTATAAACAAAATGATAAAACAAACTACTATCTATCTTATGGTGAATTTTTCATTACGCCAACACCCTCTCAATTATATAGTGGTGCCTATGGTAATTTAAATTTAAAACCAGAGGAAGGCCATACCCTTGAAGCAGGTATGAATCATAAATTTGACGATACCTTGACAGGAAGTGTTCATGTTTTTCAACGGAATTCCAGTAATGTAGTAGGTTTCGTGTATACTGGGCCAATGACGGGTCAATACCAAAATATTGATAAAGAGAAGGCACATGGTTGGGATATGCAATTAAATAAAAAGTTTTCTGACAAGGTAAATGCTTATGTTGGGTATACCCATACCATGGTTGATCCTACAGCAGCAAGAACTCAAAATGTGGATGGATATATACCCAAAGGAGCTTGGAATATTGGACTTAATTACCAACAAGAAAAATATGATGTTGAGGTACAAGGCCGTGGTGTCATTGACAGACCAGGACCTCAGACAACAGATGCATATGAAAATTTTTTTCCAGCTAGTACCTATTGGATCTGGGATGTTGGCGTAAATTACAAAGTTGCCAAGAATACAAAAGCCTTTCTAAAAGTAAACAACGTTTTTGATACGTTTTATGCAGAACACTCAAATGCCCGTAGCACTTGGTGGGGACAACCTGGTGAATGGTGGACAAGTCCTGGTCGTAATTACCAAATTGGTGTCCAATATCAATTCTAAATTTTACTTCTAAAGATGCTCACCCTAATGGCGGGCATCTTATTTCCCGTTTTGGTTATATACAATTTGCTAAAAAACAAGGAGAATTCATCATGCGTATTGCCTTATTACATCTTGATTTAAGCGGCGGACCAGAAGAACGAAATCTAATGTTGTTACAACAGGCCATAACTCTTGCCGCCCAAGAGGGCGCCAATTGGGTAATAACCCCTGAAACGGCGCTTCAAGGTTATTTTTTTACACAAAAAGATCGTCCATTTTCAATTCTGGTACAACCTGCATTAGAGGTGAATCCTCTTCGACAACTAGCTGTTACTTATGGACTAACCGTTTTTTTGTGCTGTGCAGAACAGGAGGAAGATACGGGCCTGTTCTATAATAGCTGCTTAGTGATTGGTAATGATGGAGAAGTCATTGGTCGTCATCGAAAAATACGCTCACATGGTACTGGTGCGGAAGGATGGGCGAGTAAAGGAACACAGTTGGAACCTTTCCTATGTAAGGAAATGAGAGCTGGAGTACTGGTCTGCGCCGATGCTTATTTTGAAGAAAATGCTCAGATATTACAGGTTAAGCAGGCACAATGTATTATTGTTCCTGCTGCTTGGCCGCCAGGAGGATGTGGAGGACCGCCTGTAAACGCCTGGGAGCGTTGTTCAAGAGAAAGTGGATTGCCGGTTTTTGTCTGTAACCAAACTGGCAATCAAGAAAGAATGGATATGAGTGAGGCTAAGAGTGCTATCGTAGTGAATGGGAAACTAGAGCTGGCCTATCATGGATTACAGCAAGCGGTATTGCTGTTTGATTGGGATA
>JAPUES010000251.1 GCA_027492445.1 Sporomusaceae bacterium
ACTTTTCGGTGGTCTATTTTATTTGGCGAGTTGCAGTGCGATGGGATCGCCCCAAAACCATTTTTGGCTTATGTGGAACATTTTTTATACAAAATCTTTAATCCCTAATTTCAGCAAATGCATCATTTGCAAAAAACTCGTGGCTTCTAGTTTTTGCCCAGCAAGTAAGGCAATCTTAGCGCAAGTACGAGCATCATGCAGGGCATTGTGATGTTCAAAGTCAATGTGAAACTTATGGGCAAGGGTAGGTAATTTGTAATTTTCCTCACCAGGCCAGGCTTTTTTAGCAATTTGCACCGTACAAGCATGTTTAAACTTCGGGGCTGGCAAGGAATATTCTTGTAAAATGCTCCTAAGGACACTAATATCAAAGGCCGCATTATGAGCAATGACAATTTTATTTTCTAAGTGGGGGCAAATACGTTCCCATAACTCATCAAAGGTGGGTTTATGGCGAACATCCTCTGGATGAATGCCATGAACTTCAATATTGCGAGCATCAAAGCGCATGACAGGGGGGCGAATCAAGGAATAAGCTGAGCGGACAATCCGTCCTCCTTCTACCGTGACTGCGGCCAAGCTACAAACACTCGACCGACTAGCATTGGCAGTTTCAAAATCAATAGCAACAAAATTCATTTCTATGTGGCGCGAAAAAGCGCTCTTCCCCCTTTTAACAATTACTAATAAAGTTCAAAACGAGTTTTTTATACTCCCTCTGTAACAGCTCCGTAATCTCCCCTGCCTGTCCATTATGAATAGGCTGCCCATCTAATCTGGTTACGGGCATAATCTCAAGCAAGGAGCTAGTGATAAACATTTCTTTTATCCCCAATAACTCTTCTGGATATACCTCTCTTTCTTCAAAAGGAATTGCTAATTCCTGTGCAATTTCTAATACAAGCCCCCGCGTAATTCCCGGTAGTAAGCCACTTTTGGTATCTGGCGTAATGAGGCGACCCTCTCTTACAAAAAAAACATTGGACATGGTTCCTTCGGCAATACCGCCATTGGTATTTAAGAACAATGCTTCCTGCGCACCTTGCCCATCGACTTCCGCTTTCGCTAACATATTATCAAGATAATTCCCGGCTTTGATGCTACAAAGAGGGGACGTAAGATTACGCCGTATCTTAGTGGTAGCTAGGCTCCACCCCTTATCATAGACCTCTTGACTAGGCGGCTCAAAAGGTGCGGCAAACACGATTACTGTCACCTGACTACAGGTCTTGGGATCTGGTCGACTGGCACCAATGCCTCGGGAGACAGTAAGTCGCATGGAAGCATTTTGAAAGTTATTTTTTTCTATAGTCGCAAGGACTGCTGAGGTTAAAGTCTCTGGCTCAAACCATTGGGGCCAGCCTAGCACCCTACTGCCTGCCTCTAAGCGTTTTAAATGGGCTCTTAAAGAAAATATTTTCCCATTATAAACCCGCATGGTTTCAAATAAGCTATGGCCATATAAAAAACCATGATCATAAGGGGAGATTACCGCCTCTTGTGAAGGCACTATTTTTTCATTTACAACTATCCATTGTTCCTGCATAACATAGCTCCTTATGCCTTATAGCCTAAGGCCCTCAGTAAGGCCCGTCCTTTATCCAAGGTTTCTTGGTATTCCTCTTCGGGCACCGAGTCAGCGACAATTCCGCCGCCAACCTGAAAATGAACTTCCTCATCTTTAATAATAAAAGTCCGAATAATAATATTTAAATCGGCATCCCCGTTAAAATCAATATAGCCGATAGATCCTGTATAAATGCCCCGCTCGACGGGCTCACTTTCGCTGATAATTTCCATGGCCCTGACTTTAGGCGCTCCCGTAATAGAGCCTCCTGGAAAAGATGCTAACATAACATCAATAATATCCTTGCCCGCCACCAAGCGTCCTGTAACCGTGGATACCAAATGAAACACAGTAGCATACTTTTCTAAACGAATTAGATCGGGAACACGAACGCTTCCATATTCACATACCCGCCCTAAATCATTTCGCTCTAGATCAATGATCATCACCAACTCTGCATTATCCTTTTCACTGGCTAAGAGTTCTGCACCTAGTTTCCTGTCTTCCTCTTCATCCTTCCCCCGTGGTCTTGTCCCCTTAATCGGTCTTGTCTCCACAATTTTATCTTGTAATAATAAATACCGTTCAGGAGATGCACTCGCCACGATTACTTCTGGAAAGTTTAGATACGCAGCAAAAGGGGCAGGGTTACTGTAACGCAAATAACGATATAATGCAAAGGGAGGTACGGTTAGCTGTGCTGAAAAGCGCTGAGATAAATTTACCTGAAAAATATCGCCGGCCGTAATATAATCAATTGCCTGCTGTAGCATGTGGCAATAATTTTCTTTGGTAAAATTAGCTGTGCATTCCCCTTGGGGAATGGGTTGCAAAGGAGCAGCAAGGGTCTGGGCCCTACCTAATAGTTCTTGCCATTCATGAATTCGTTGCTCAGCATGCTGCCTGCGTTTTTCTTCCTCTATTTCTGGGAAACCTGTCCCAGCAATATAACATTTACCTTGCTCATGATCAAAAATAAGTACTGTATCATAAAAACCAAGACAACAATCTGGAGTAGCACTGTCATCAGGAGTATTCCTTGGTATGTCTTCGAGTAAATATCCCATATCATAACCATAATACCCGATAACCCCTCCCATCAAGGGCGGATAGCCAGCAACCTTTTCCATAGGGTATTGTCCTAGCAGTGCTTTAAGTTTTGCAAACGGATTGCCTTCTTGGGTAGTGGTTCCTTCTTGACTACGAATGGAAAAAATCGAACCCTTACTCGTAAATACCAGAAAAGGATCTCTGGCAATAAAAGAATATCGCCCCATCCCCTCAGGATTTATGGCACTATCTAAAAAAATACTATCTTTTTCGTCAGCAATAAGTGCATATACTTCCTCCGCAGAAGCGCTTACACTCACCTCACACAATATTGGTTTCAAACTACCATTCCCCTATCTCTATAATCATTATAACAAATTCTTGGCCTTAGGCACTTTCAGCCATGCCTAAAAAATTCTGCAGCATACGATGTCCATATTTTGTCAGAATGGATTCTGGATGAAACTGCACCCCTTCAATGGCAAATTCTTTATGCCGAATGCCCATAATCTCTCCTTCTGCCGTCTGCGCCGTAACCGTAAAGCAACTCGGTAAATTTTCTTTGTTTAACAGTAAAGAATGGTAGCGCGTTCCTGGGAACGGCTCACGAATCCCTGTAAATATCCCCGTACTATTATGAAAAATAGTTGAAATTTTGCCATGTACTGGCCGCTTGGCTCTTATTACTTCCCCGCCAAAAGCTTGCCCAATGGCTTGGTGACCAAGACACACACCTAATATGGGAATGACCCCTTTGAAATGTTCAATCAATGCTAGGCTTATCCCCGCTTCATTAGGAGTGCAGGGTCCTGGAGAAATTAAAATATGGGTGGGCGCTAGTAGTTCAATTTCAGAAAGAGTAATTTTATTATTGCGTACTACCTTTAGTTCCTTGCCTAGCTCTCCAAGATATTGGACAAGATTATAGACAAAGGAATCATAATTATCAATTACAAGAATCATCTTAGCCTCCATAAAATAAGCCTCCATTTACTACACCACTAGCAAAATGGAGGCTTTTCCTTAGTTCATCATTTCCAAGAAAGCTTGTACTCTAGTCTTAATTTGTTCTGCGTCTCCTTGGGAATAATCCGTTTCAATATGCAAAAATTGAACTTTACTTTTCTTTTTCAAGTCCTCTTTTAAAATTCGACTCTCTACATTATAGGTGTGACAGCCTTGCCATACAATATCAACAACCCCATCCGCCTCATATTCTTCGACTAATTGCCCTAATAGTTCCATTCTTCTTGGATTTGGACTCATACAGGAACAAGGAGTATTTAGATATTTTTCCGCAATGGCTTCCATTACGGGTTTATTTTCATCAACGAGGGTAACAAATTGCTTCATACCTGCGCAGTTTTCAATATATACTACTGCCGCACCGCACTCTTCAATGATTTTAATTACTTTTTCCGCGCCAACTCCCGTAGGTACTCCCGTTACAATGACACGTTTTGCTCCTTTAGGGAAAGCCCCCTTACCGCTAGCAATGATTTCCTTAGTATCCGCAATCATTTCTTTCATTTGAGCGGCAAATTCATTGCGATCAAAGACAAAATTTCTCCCCCACATTAGTTTCAGTAAATCTTGTCCCGTAAGAGGCGCAGGATCATTTTTCATAAGTCCAGCTAGTTCTTGCATGAGTAAACGTTCTTCATTTAGGACTCGAATGGCCTTTTGCAACCCATCTTCGGTAATGTTTGTATTGAGTGTTGTTTCTAACACCGTCTTAAAGGCTTCTACTTCTGACAACCAGTAGGCTTTATCATTTTCACCAAGATAACTTTGGGGCAATTTCATAACATGAACTGGTTTAAACTCCGACATTAATTCAAACATCTTCTTCTTACCATCACAAGTCGTTTCCCCAACAATTAAATCTGAATATAAAAAGTAGGGGCATTTATCGGTTACAGCAAAGCCATAGGAAGATTTAATTAAGGGGCAAAAATTTCTTGGTAAACTTTTTTCACCATCGGCAATCGGTTCTTCCTTCGTTGCACATAAAGCAAAGCCCAAGGCATCCGCTGCTAAGATTAATTCCTGTGGCGCAAAAACACAATAAAATCCAACGACCTTTTTGCCCTCTTCTTTGGCTTTTTGAAGTAATGTTACTGGACTTGACATTTATAAAACTCCTTTATTGTTCATTTCTTCTTCCCATGCATATAAAGCCGCGCCAATGGACCCAGCAAAGACGGCCTTATCAGGGACAATAATAGGCATGGCTAGCTTCGCCTCTAATTCTTGGCACAACCACGGATTTTGGGAAACACCGCCTGTAAAGACAAGAGGTGCAGTAATACCAACGGTAGCTGCCATGGTCCCAATACGACTTGCTATTGACTTATAAATACCAGTCATAATAGCTTGGCGGGAATATCCTTGGTTTAAAAGACCAATCACCTCTGACTCTGCAAAAACGGTGCACATGGAATTAATACTGCAAGCCTTTTCTCCTAGCAGTGGTTCCATTCGCGCCATATCTGCTACATCGAGTCCTAAAGCATTCGCCATTACTTGTATAAAACGCCCTGTGCCAGCAGCGCACTTGTCATTCATAATAAAATCCTGCACCCGGCCATCTGCTGCCACCGACATAGCCTTGGCATCTTGGCCACCAACATCAATGACAGTCTGAACGCCTGGATATAAAAAAGCAGCACCTTTCCCATGACATGTAATTTCTGTCATATTTTTATTCGCAAAGGGCAGATTCACTCTGCCATAGCCCGTACTGATACTATAGGTGATGTCCTCAGTGGATATCCCCCAACTCTTTACAGCACTTTGAAATAAGGAAGTAGCTTCGCTCTTAGGATTCCATCCCGCCACTACCAACCAATTCTCCATCTTTAGGCCATCATATAATGTCACCTTAATACTTGTCGATCCTGCATCAACACCTGCTACTATCGGTTTTTTCACCTTTACTACCTACTTTACCCTTTCCATTATACCCTACTAATTTTAATTATGATATTCACTATTGGTCGCAGCTATTTCCTGCATAATCCCGTCCTGTTCTGCTACTCTTAGGTATATATCTTTCGCAAGAATTGTCTTAAACGCCTTTACGAGCTCTGGATCGAATTGGGTTCCTGCACATCGTTCTAGTTCGGCAATTGCATCCTTATGAAACATTGCTTTACGATAAGGTCGATCATTGGTCATGGCGTCATAAGCATCTACAATTGATAAAATACGACAAGGTAGTGGAATAGCCTCGGCCTTGATTCCGAGAGGATACCCCTGCCCATTCCACCATTCTTGATGCTTAAGTATCCAGTCGGCAATGGGCGCTAAATCACCAGAGGATTGGGCAATCCGATAACCAATTTCACAATGCCGCTTCATAATCTCAAATTCTTCCTGATTTAAGCGACCTGGTTTAAAAAGAATTTCATCAGGAATTCCTACTTTGCCAACGTCGTGAAAGCGACCAAAAAGACGCAGGTCCGATAATCGACTATCGGATAGTCCTACATTCTGTGCCAACTCTACAATCAAGTGTTGTAGACGATCCGCATGACCACCCGTAACAAAATCTCTAACCTCTAACGCCTTAGCAAGAGTCTGAACGATAGAGCTCCGAACG
>JAPUES010000252.1 GCA_027492445.1 Sporomusaceae bacterium
ATAAGTATGCGACAGTAAATAAAAAATAGTTGAGCAGGTGAATAATATCCCTGCTCTTTCCTATAATCAGCCGTTCATATTTGAGTTGTGAGAGGTTTTATTTTGCAGGTAAGGTGTTTGTATTAGTTAAATATAAGGGGTGTTATTAATGGCAAGAAGGCAGTCGAATGGTGACGGTACAAGACCTAAGTATGATGAAAAAAAGAAGTTGTGGCGTATTGATTTAACTATTTCTGATGATGGAGAAAATAAGAGCCGTAAGAGTTTATATGGTACGTCAGAAGCAGAAGTAAAAGCCAAAAGAGATAAATTGAAAGATGAAGTTAAAAACGGTTGCCTAGTAACTTCTGAAATTAATAAATTAACGTTGGGGGCATGGCTTAAAGAATGGTTAGAAGTTTATAAGAAAAATGATGTAAAGGATAATAGCTACAATTTGTATGAAAATTGTATTCGCTTGTGGATTAGTGAAAAATTAAATAATGTACCAATAAAAAAGATAAGGAATAGCACACTACAAAAATTTATCAATGAGTTTTCGGAAACTTATAGCGGGCAAAGTTGCGGTATTATGAGAACAGTTTTGCAGCAATCATTGGGGATAGCCGTTAAAAACAAGTATATTCTTACCAATCCAGCAGACGGTCTGAAAGTACCAGCGAAGAATAAAAAGGAGGTAATACCACTTACTAAGAATGAATTGAAAGTCTTGTTGGCACATTGCAAAGGTACTAGGAATTATCTATATTATGTCCTATCTGTCTATACTGGTGCAAGGATTGGCGAGGTATTAGGATTAAGTTGGGATGATATAGATATTAATAATAAGGTTATTCATATTAAGCATAGTTTGGTTTTAAGTATAAATGGGGGTGGATGTAAATTAGGTTCAACAAAAACAGGGAAATGTCGTGATATACCTATATTAAAAGAGGTTATTGGTGTTTTGAAGTGGCACAAAGCAAAACAAGCAGAGGAAAAACTTCAAATGGGACAAGGGTACAATCCTAACAATATGGTTTTTTGTGATTCCAATGGTGATTATTTAAGGAATGACAAAATTAGAAACGAATTCAAAAAGATTGTTAAATTATTAGGTATAGGGAAAGATGCTACACCTCACACATTACGTCATACTTTCGTTAGTCAAAAGATAATTGCAGCGATATCCAATATATAATTAATATCTAACATGGTAGGTCATGCTAATATAGGTATTACTCTTAATACTTACGGTCATTTAATGCCCAGCGATACAAAAGAAGCGTTTAAGGCACTAGAAAACCACATGAAAGAAATAACACTTTAAAGGCTAGAATTACCTCTTTATTTACCGCAGTTAGCAAAAAATATCATTAAACGTTAAAGTGCGTAGTTAACACATAAACCCAGTAAAATTAGGCATTGGAAAGCATAAATAAAAATAGAAAATATTAAGAAAGTTAAGAAAAATTTAAGAAAATAGTGGGATAATTACATTGTAAGCAAATCACAAAAGGAAAGGTGAGTAAAAATGAAAAAGAATTCTCTTTTAGCAGTAACCCTCGGTATTAGTTTGGCAGTAGGAAGCTTAGCCATAGGAAACTATTCTATCGGTCAGGCACAACGAGGACCAATAGATGGACCGTGTAAACAGTTTTCCCATGATAAGCCAATGTATGATAGTCAAAAACACCAAGAGATGCTTAGTTTATTACAAATTGATGAACAAACCTTTAAACAAGAAAAACAAAGTGGGAAATCACTAACAGAAATCGCAGCAGGGCATAATATTTCTCGCCAAGCCATTCTTGATATAGTGGTAAAACATATGACTGAAGGCATTGAAAAAAGATTGTCAGAGGGGAAAATATCCCAAGAACAAGCCACTCAAATGAAAAGTAATGTGGTAGAAAAAGCTGGAAAAATAATTGATGGAAGAGGCATGGGGTCACATAAAATGCAAAGACCTAACAAAGAAGGACAAGAAAAAGGTATGCATGACAGTGGAAAGCACCAAGAAATCCTCAGTTTGCTACAGATTGATGAGCAAACCTTTCGACAAGAAAAATCCAGCGGCAAGTCTTTAGCCGAAATAGCAGCAAACCATAATGTTTCTCGGCAAGCAGTTCTTGATGTAGTGGTGAAACATATGACGGAAGGTATTGATAAAGGAGTGGCAAACCAAAGACTAACGACAGAGCAAGCCGCTGAAATGAAAGTTCATGTACTAGAAAAAGCACAAGAAATGGTAGACGATACTAGGATGGGGCATCATGGAAAAGCTCCAAGATAAGGAATCACAATAGGATAGTTTACTATATAAACCTCTGGCAGTTTCTAGGGAGAAACTTGCCAGAGGTTTATGCTTATTCGCGAACAAGGCAGGATTAAAGTCTGCTGTTGTAGAACAATTATAAGGATTAGCTTGTATTATAATATAAAAAAATATAGAGATTATGCAGGAGGATGGATATGACGGTTTATGAAAATTGTACTGCTTTAGTATGGATTTTAATAAGTATATTCATTCTTTTTGTATTTTTAAGAATAAGATTCTTGGGGGCTATCGAGCGGTGTAAGCAGGGAGAAGAGGAAATCCGTCGTTTGCATAATAAAATTAAGCAGACCGAAGCTGAGCTGCAAACAATCCGTAATCATCTTGTACATACGGAAAAAATGGCATCTCTAGGCGAATTGGTTGCGGGGATAGCCCATGAAATCAATACCCCGATTGGTAACAGCATTACAACTATTTCTCACTTGGAAATAAAGACCTGTGAATGTCGTGAAAAATTATCCATGGGGCAAATGAAAAAAACTGATTTAGAAGGGTTTTTAGAACATTGTCAGCAAGTTGCTAAAATTAGTTTAACCAACTTAGAACGAGGGGCAGAGCTTATTCGCAGTTTTAAAAAAATAGCTGTCGATCAATCGCTAGGGGAAAAAAGACAATTTGAACTGCGTGAATATATGAATGATGTACTAGTAAGTTTGAACCCGCAAATAAAGAAAAAAAACCATAAGGTTATACTAAAATGTCCTCCAGGTATTAAAGCTTGGTCATATCCTGGTGCAGTATGGCAAATTATATCCAATTTTCTTAATAATTCTTTACTTCATGCTTATGAGGAGGAGGAAGAAGGAACTATAACCATTGAAATTGGTCATGAGAATGGAGTGATTACACTGCAGTATGCTGATGATGGCAAGGGCATGACATCGGAAGTGAGAAATAAGGTATTTGAACCCTTTTTTACAACTAGGCGTGATGCCGGAGGTTCTGGCCTTGGTATGCATATTGTATATAATTTAGTGGTTTTTAAAATGGGTGGTAGGATTGAGTGTAACAGTCAGGTTGGTATCGGCACAGTGTTCACGGTGGAATTTCCGGATGCTATGGAAAGTGGAGAGGGGCAATAGGAATGGAAGATGATACTTTATCCTTTATAGAAGAAGATACTATTCTATTTACTGCTGAGAAAGAGACTTGGAAGGTCTTGATTGTTGATGATGAAGCAGAGGTTCATGTTGTTACAAAATTAGTATTAGGTGACTTTGTCTTTGAAGGCAAAGAAGTTGATTTCATAAGTGTCTATTCTGCCGAAGAAGCCAAGAAAAAACTTCATGAACACAAAGATATTGCGCTAATCATTCTTGATGTTGTTATGGAAAGAGCCGATGCGGGCCTAGAGCTAGTAAAGTATATTCGTGAAGTACTAGCTAATAAATTAGTACGTATTGTTCTGCGTACAGGGCAACCAGGAGAGGCACCAGAATCACGTATTATTGTAGAATATGATATTAATGACTATAAAGAAAAAACAGAATTGACAGCCCAAAAACTGGTAACCACTCTGATTTCTTCACTACGTTCTTATCGTGATTTAGTAACGATTGAAAAGAATAAAAGTGGCTTAGAGAGAATTATTGAATCCACACCTGAGATTTTTAGTATGAAGTCTATGCAAAACTTCGCCAGTGGTGTCCTGCTACAGTTAATTGCCATGTTGAAATTAAACAAAAGTAAATCCTCTTTACAAGTATCTAGCTTTGCCGCCACATGCAAAAAAGATGGTTTATTAAATATATTAGCAGCGACGGGAACCTTTGAAGACAACATAGCTGAGGAGCTACCGAAGGATGTCCAGTGCAAGCTCGATAAAGCACTTCTTGGGAAAGAAAGTATGTTTTTTGAGGAGTGTTTTATTTTATATTGGCATAGTGCCGATCGATATGATTATTTGATTTATATGGAAGGTGACCAAAGGATAAAAGATTTAGATCGACGGTTATTAGATGTATTTTGTTTAAATGTATTTTCAGCCTTTGAAAATTTAAAATTGCATTTAGAAATGTACCATACCCAGCGAGAAGTTTTTTTCCGTTTAGCGGAAGTAGCGGAATTTAGATCAAAAGAAACGGGAAATCACGTACGACGCGTTGCTGAATATACAAAGTTATTAGCAGAAAAATATGGCTTGCCCGACAAGGAAGTTGATATGATTCAGCTTGCATCGCCCATGCATGACATTGGGAAACTAGGCATTCCGGATGATATTTTACATAAACCAGATCTCTTAACAGGAACTGAATTTGATATTATTAAAATGCATTCGAATATTGGCTATGAAATGTTACGAGGGTCGGAATTAGAGATGCTACGGGCAGCAGCGATTATTGCAAAGCAACATCATGAACGTTATGATGGCAAGGGGTATCCGAATGGTCTAATGGGTGAAAATATTCATATTTTTGCAAGAATAACAGCAATAGCCGATGTATTTGATGCCTTAGGTTGTGATCGCGTTTACAAAAAGGCTTGGCCACTCGATGATATTATTCAGTATTTTAAAGCCGAGCGAGGGGCGCAATTTGATCCTGTTTTAGTAGATTTGCTGATGACTCATTTAGATGACATTTTACAAGTGAAAGAAAAATTTGCAGACTCTTTTCCTTCAGTAATGGTTGATTTATCTAAAAATGGAGGAAATTAGACATGCTTTACCGAAGTTAATCGCATTCGTAACTTAAGCAGCTCAGTTTTATGATTTTAGTAAGGTTGGCATGCCTAATGCTGTTATTGGCAGATTCAATACTAGTTTGTATTTTTGGCAGGAATTTAGTATAAAAGGTTGAATAAGTAATATAATTAGATAGGTAAAGATCTTACATGACATTTCAATGACTTAGCCGAAGGAGAGAAGGTTTATGAAAATTAGACGAGTAGATTCAACGATTAGTACCAACAAACTACAAGAATCAAAAGAGTTTTATATGAAACATTTTGACTTTCAATTAGTATATGAGAGTGATTGGTATATAGAGTTATTGTCTCGAGATTTGCCTCATGGCATAAGTTTTACCTTGCCACAGCGAGAAGAAGGGGAATTTTTTAACGGTAAAGGATTGATTCTTTCGTTTGAAGTGGATGATGTAGATGCTGAATATCGCCGTTTAAAAGGGGAAGGCTTACATATTTATCAAGAATTGCAAGATAAACCTTGGGGGGAACGAAGTTTTGTCGTTAACGATCCGAGTGGAGTTCATCTTTATATTTATAAGTCAATTGCCCCTGAACCTGAATATCAAAAGGTTTATGATGCTTTTAAACAATGATATAATGAACTGGAATCTTTGCTATCATACAAGGATTCCAGCTTTTTCTAAGGTAAAAGATTTTTAGAGGTGATATGGTGGATTTACAAAAACCCTTGTGCAGGAGATGTATGTACCTATATACAACTTGGGACAAACACTTTCCTTATGGCTGTAAGGCAATGGGGTTTAAAAGTGCAAGGTTACCTTGTGATGTTGTTAGAGAATCGTCAGGGGAAGAATGCCTAGCATATATTGAAAAGCCTAGTAGAAATCAAAGTTGAGGGGTATGGAAAGAGTATGTTGAATTCAGCATACTCTTTCCATACCTTTCTCTTGTTATGTTACTTTTTTTCTGGCGTATTGATAACGAATACTTTTACTTTTTGAATACCAAAATCTTGCGCTTCTCCTACTGTCCATTTTGCCACATCAACTCGATTGCCTTTGATAGCGCCACCCGTATCTTCCGCTACCGCATATTCGCCATGTCCATCAGGATATTGAAGATAGACGCGGGAACCGAGAGGAATGACATTAGGATCTACCGCGATAATGCCAGGACGTACTTGACTGCCAATAT
>JAPUES010000253.1:0-1876 GCA_027492445.1 Sporomusaceae bacterium
TCTTGATTCCAAGCAAGGGCAACTAAGGCTTGGCTGAGGCCAAGTTTTCTATGTAACTCTAGTCAGGGTAAAGTATATAAAGTAGCAAACTATGCTGGTGAATTTTAATATCATAGGGCTGGAGGTATGATTCTTGTACTATAATTATCAGCAAATCATCGAGAAAATTAAAACTCGTGGTCCAGTAATCCTCAGTGTAGCAGTAGCCCAAGACAAAGAGGTACTAACATCCATAAAATTAGCCCAAGATGCAGGTATTATTCAGCCTATCTTAGTAGGCGATACTGCTTTAATTCATCCCATGCTTGAAGAAGTGGGGTTGTCTTCCCATACCCAAATAATTCATGAACCAGAGGTAGTCAAGGCAGCGTTAAAGGCTGTTTCTCTTGTCAAAAATGGCAAAGCCCAGGTACTCATGAAAGGTTTAATTAACAGCAGTCATTTTTTGCAAGCGGTACTCCATAGGGAGCAAGGACTGCGTACTGGGCGACTCCTTAGCCATTTGGCAGTCTTTGAAATACCAGGACAAAAAAAATTAATCTTTGTAACGGATGGAGGGATGAATATTGCTCCAACCTTACAGGATAAGAAAAATATATTAGTAAATGCTATGTTGGCCTTGCATTCTATGGGGATAGCATGCCCACGCGTGGCCGTACTCGCCGCCAATGAAATTGTAAATAATAAAATGCCCGTCACCGTTGATGCCGATTTGTTAGCAGAAATGAGTCGGATGGGGGAATTGCCCCTTGGGATTGTGGAAGGTCCTATTGCTCTTGATGTGGCCATCTGCCCAGAAGCGGCAGCTCATAAAGAAATTGAGAGTCAAGTATCAGGTCTTGCAGATTTACTATTAGTACCGACGATTGAAGTAGGTAATATCTTAGGAAAAGCCCTTATTTATTTTGCGCAAAGTAAAATGGCAGGTATTGTTCTTGGTGCAACACATCCGATTGTGATGACCTCACGGGCCGAAACGCCAGAAGGAAAACTAAATTCCATTGCCCTGGCCTGTTTAGTAAATCCAAGAATATGATTTTATAAAATACCATAAAAAGAAAAGGAGGTAACCCTATGCAGAAAGTAGTTGTTCTCGAAGAGTATTGTAAAAGCTGTGGCTTGTGTGTGAATATATGCCCGAAAGCGGTGCTAGCCATTGGGGATAAAGCCAATCAAAAAGGTTATTATTCAGTGGTGGTTACAGATGAGGAAAAATGTATTAGCTGCGCCATGTGCAGTGTAGTATGCCCTGATTTGGCTTTGGAAATATCCCGAAAGAAAAGGAGCTGATACGATGACGAAGGTATTAATAAAGGGCAATGAAGCAATTGCCGAAGCTGCGATTCAGGCAGGTTGTAAAATGTTTTTTGGTTATCCCATTACACCTTCTACAGAAATAGTAGAATATTTATCGAAACATTTACCTAAAGCAGGGGGAACTGTACTGCAGGGTGAGGATGAAGTAGCTTCTATATATATGTGTTATGGTGCAGCGGCAACAGGCACTCGAGTTATGACGGCCACCTCTAGCCCAGGTTTTAGCTTAAAGCAAGAAGGTATGTCTTATTTGGCAGCAGCAGAATTGCCGGTTGTCGTGGTAAACGTGAATCGGTCTTGTCCCGGTCTAGGCGGTCTAGGTCCTGCTCAGTCTGATTATTTTCAATGTACAAAAGGGGGCGGGCATGGAGATTATCGCGTCATTGTGCTAGCACCTTCTAAGAGTCAGGAATTGTATGACTTTACAATGGAAGCCTTTGATTTAGCTGATCGCTATCGCAATCCAGTACTAATTTTAGCCGATGGTTTTTTAGGTCAAATGATGGAACCTGTAGAAATTAAAAAAAGGGTAGAAACTGCCTTGCCACCACAGGATTGG
>JAPUES010000253.1:1976-6146 GCA_027492445.1 Sporomusaceae bacterium
GGAACCTGTAGAAATTAAAAAAAGGGTAGAAACTGCCTTGCCACCACAGGATTGGATTGTTGATGGTTGCCGCGGGCGAGAAAAACGTAAGGTTGCTAGCTATTCATTAAGTAACGAAATAGGCGAAGCCAACTGTAAAAGATGGCAAGCCAAGTATGAAGAAATAGCCGAGCAAGAGCAACGATGGGAAGAATTTCATACTGAGGATGCCGAATATTTAATAGTTGGGTTTGGTACTTGTGGGCGTATTGGGAAAAGTGTAGTGCTGAATGCTCGCCGGCAAGGTATAAAATTAGGGCTAATTCGCCCTATTACCTTATGGCCATTCCCCCAAAAAGCGTTTGTACCTTATAAAGATACTATAAAAGGGATTGTTACTGTAGAACTTAATGCTGGACAAATGATTGAAGATGTAAAGCTAGCAGTAGACTGTCGTATGCCAGTACATCTTTATAGTAGACAGGGCGGTATGATGCCAGGAGAAAATGAAATACTGAGCTTTCTGGCCCAAGTCTTTGATCTGGTAGTGGCAGAGGAGGCAATTGCAGATGGAAAAAATATTTAAACGAACAACAGGATTAACGGGAGTTCCCTTTCACTATTGCCCAGGGTGTAGTCATGGTACCATTCATCGCCTAATTGGTGAGGTGTTAGAAGAACTAAATATCATTGAAGATACAATTGGTATTGCACCAGTAGGTTGTGCAGGCTTTTGCCTCGATATGTTTAGCTGTGACTTCGTCGGTGCGGCACATGGTAGGGCACAAGCAGTAGCAACAGGCGTTAAACGCTCTTTACCCGATAAAGTAGTTTTTACCTACCAAGGGGATGGAGATATTGCAGCCATTGGTACAGCCCATGCTATTCATGTAGCAGCAAGAGGTGAAAAGATAACTTCGATCATGGTAAATAACGCAGTCTTTGGTATGACTGGCGGTCAAATGGCTCCTACTACTCTTGCAGGACAAGTAACCACGACCAGTCCTTATGGTCGAGATTGTAGCTTATCAGGTCCGCCTATTGATTTACCAAAAACAATTGCCACGCTGGATGGTGCTGTATACGTAGCATCTGTTTCTGTCGATAGTCCGAAGAATATCTTTGCGGCAAAAAAGGCTATCAAAAGAGCTTTTCAAGTGCAGCAATTAGGTCTTGGTTTTGCCTTGGTAAGCGTTTTATCCACTTGTCCAACCAATTGGGGACTTTCCCCAGTGGATAGTATAAAATGGCTGCAAGAAAATATGCTACCCATTTATCAAATGGGTGAGCTTAAAGTTCCAGAGGAGGTAAAATCCTTATGATGGATCAAATTATACTCTCTGGTTTTGGTGGTCAGGGAGTCATGTTTATTGGTAAAGTATTAGCTTATGCAGGGCTAGCAGGAGAACTTGAGGTCTGCTGGATTCCTTCTTATGGTCCGGAAATGCGAGGCGGTACTGCCAATTGCTCCGTGATTATTTCTGATGCAGAAATCAATTCGCCAGTAATTGATCAAGCGGATGCAGGGATTGTTCTCAATCAACCCTCTTATGATAAGTTTTTACCGCGCATTAAAGCGGGTGGTGTATTGGTGGTAAATTCCTCCATTGTACAAAGTGATAATCAACGAGATGATATCCATATTATTTCCATTCCGGCAACGGATATTGCCAATGAATTAGGTAGACCAGCCCTAGCCAATATGGTATGCTTAGGAGCCCTCGTGCCTAAATTAAAATTAATTGACATGAAGGTCTTGCAAAAAGCAATGGATGCGGTAGTAGGTAAGAAGAAACCAGAGTTATATGAAATGAATATACAAGCGATACAAAAAGGCATAGAATATTCCTAATAATAAAAGGGTTAATCCTTCCAGAAGGATTAACCCTTTTATTGATTTGGTTTTTTAATTAAGATTGCAGGATGATCTAGTAGATTAATAGTTAATGGAGGTGTATAGGGTCTTCCATCGGGATAAGCAATCAGACGAATGATAGGTCGTTGAGGAGAATCGGGGGGGATGGAAACAATGACTGCTCGCCAGCCCGTATTTAATAAGATTTCTGATCCAGGGCCATAAAAAGCAATTTTAGACAAGAAAATCTCCCCGAATTCCCTATCAAAAGATGTACCTAAACCCTTAAGAATAGTATTATAAGCATCCTCTGGGCTCATGGCTTGACGATAAGGACGGTGTCCAGTAATGGCCTCATATACATCAACAATTGCTAGTAAACGGGCATAACTTAATATTTCCTCACCCTGTAATCCACGAGGATAGCCAGAGCCATCAACCTTCTCATGATGCTGCCAAGCCATATGGGCAACAAGGCTAGAAATTTCCAAACGTTTTTTGGTTAATAAATTAAAACCGCGAATAGGGTGGTCTTTAATAATAGAAAATTCATCCTCTGTTAAACAATCTTTTTTGTTTAATAGTTCCTTATCAATTTCTGTTTTTCCCATATCATGAAGTAATGCCCCGCAAGTAATCACTTTAAGCTGAGAAATGGAAAAACCGCAAAAGCGAGCTAATAATGCAGCATAAATGGAACAATTTAAGGAATGAGCTAAGGTGTAATTATCATGAGTTGCAATCCCAGTTAAATGAATAGTTACATTGGAAATTGTAATTAATTCTTCCACAATATCAGAAGCAATGCTAAAAATTTCATTTACCTCAAAAGTACCTTCCCGCTCAATACGATCCATTGTTGTTGATAAAATAGATAATGCTCGTTGCTGGGTTTCAAGGGAAAGATACTCAGGAATAATAATATCGTCATATTTTCCATCGCTAATAAATAAAGTTTCTATTTTTAATAAGTGCAATTTACGAATATACTCATCAGTCAAAATAGTGCCAGAAACTAATAGAACTTGCCCTTTGCTATTAATTATACTACGTCCGAGGACCATGCCTGGCGTTAATTCTGTTAAGATGATTTGTCTCAAGGTTAAAACTCCTTTCTTGCAGCAGCAAGAATATAATAAAAACTCTATATCATTATATCATTAGATGATAACAAAAAATAGGTATTTTTTTACTGTCATGTCATAGGATAGAATTATAGTATAACGCAAAAAAGACGGCTGACATAGTACTGTCATCCGTCTTTTTTAAGAAACAATATAAATTATTTCTTTGAAATTTCTTTTGGATCCATGATGGCAATGTCCCCTTCTTCGCCAGTACGAATTCTGACAGCGTTTTCAAGAGGATAAACGAATATTTTGCCATCACCAATTTCCCCTGTGCGCAGCACTCTTTTAGCAGTCTCGAGAACTGTCTCAACTGGTACTTCGCAAACCACCGTTTCTACCTTTACTTTAGGTACTAGATTAATGGTGTATTCTTTTCCCCGATATATTTCCGTATGCCCTTTGGTGAGTCCACAGCCATATACTTGGCTGACAGTCATACCAGTGACACCAATTTCAGCTAGGGCATCTTTTAATTCGTCTAATTTACTAGGTCTAGTGATAATCTCAATTTTTGTAATCTTATGCATATCTTCTATTTCCCCCTCGTAAATTCAGCTTAGAATAGGAATGATAAAGTAAATAATAATGTTTTAATTTTAAACTAAGTAAGGTTTTCTGACAAGTCTTATTAGTTTTTAGGAGTGATATTTATGCTATCCCCTAGTTTAGAAGATTATTTAGAAGAATTATATCGACTTTCCTTATCGAATGATATTGTTCGTGTTACGGATATCAGTCATAAGCTAAAAGTGTCCTTGCCTTCTGTTAGCAGAGCCCTAAGAAAATTAAAAGAAGGGGAGTATATTCATTACCAATGTTATGGCATCATTCATTTGACAGATAGGGGAAAAGAAGTAGGGGGGTTTCTCGTGGACAGAAATCGGCTATTACAGGATTTTTTAAGTATCTTGTGTGCAGAGTGTAACATTGCAGCTGAAGCAGAGGCGATGGAACATTATCTTTCCCGTGGAACCATTCATAGTATTGAATTATTGGTGAAATTTATGCTGGACAATCCTGAATGCTATCAGAAATTTATCACCTTTGTTAAGGAACAGGAAAATAAAGATAAGAATGATGAAGGCAAGTGATTTCCTGCATCATTCTTATTATGCTTGCCCTGTAAATAAAAGATACAGTAACGCGGCATTTATGACTAACATTTAAAAAAGTGGGATTACTATATAATATGAAGGGAACTATATT
>JAPUES010000254.1 GCA_027492445.1 Sporomusaceae bacterium
GTTCTTCTTCCATAATTAAACCAAGGAATTCAGGGACTTCAATTTGTGGTAGCTCCTGTACATCTTTAAGCTTTCTTTCAATCGCCCGCGATCGCCGGGAGGCATTATCAATTGCATTTCCAGCTTCTTGCAATTTCTTCCCCGTTTTATCAAGTAAATCACCAAATTTCCCAAATTCCGTCTTAACCGCGCCAAGCAAAGACCAGACTTCCGAACTTCGCCTTTCGATGGCCAAGGTTCTAAAACCCATCTGCAAACTACTAAGCAGGGCGGCTAAGGTAGTCGGTCCGCTAATAATTACTTTATATTCTTGCAGCAATATATCAAAGAGACCTGGGCGACGTAAAACTTCCGCATAAAGTCCTTCCGTTGGTAAAAATAAAATACCAAATTCAGTAGTATGGGGAACGCTAATGTATTTGGCAGCAATATCCTTTGCTTCGCCCTTCACGCGATTTTCTAAGGATTTCCCCGCTTCTTCGGCCATGACCCCATTTGCCTGTTCCTGTGCTTCTAATAAACGTTGATAATCCTCTTGGGGAAACTTTGCATCAATTGGCAGCCAAACTATCGTACCTTCTTTGTCTCTGCCAGGTAGTTTGATGGCAAACTCTACTCGATCATTACTCCCTGGTATGGTGATGACATTTTGGGCGTATTGATCAGGGGTTAATATTTGTTCTAAGAGATTTCCTAGTTGAATTTCACCCCAGGTACCTCGTGTTTTTACATTGGTCAGCACTCTTTTTAAATCACCCACCCCCGAAGCAAGGGTTTGCATTTCTCCTAAGCCCTTATGCACTTGTTCTAACCGATCACTTACCAATTTGAAACTTTCACCAAGACGTTTTTCCAATGTTTCATGAAGTTTTTCATCAACGGTTTTTCGCATTTCTTCTAATTTTTTACCATTATCTTCTTGTATTGCTTTTAATTGCCCATTGACCCCTTCCCGCATTTTATCCATTCGTTCTTCATTAGAGGTCGTTAGAGTTTGTAATTGTTTTACCAGCAATTCATTTTGTGAGACTTGCAATTGGGAACTACCAATCATTTGTTTTCCAATGGAATCCGTAAAACCTTTTAATGAATTACTTACTTCTTCCCGTAATGCTTTAGAACTCAGACCAAATTCTGCTCGGTTCTTAACCAATTCATCTTTTAGCCCTCGCTCTAATCTATCAATCGTACTTTCCAAAATAGCCAATTGCGCCTTGGTGTCGTCTTTTTTTAGTCTAGATATTTTAATAAGGATAAAAAAGAGCAGTAACAGAATTAGGGTCAACAAGGTAAGAATAATCACGACTGTTATCGTCGGCATATAGTTCCTCCACTCCCGAGTGTCCTATTTATTTTTCTAGTCCATATAAATCCTCAAGCTTTTTACTTAGCAAGGAATGAGCATCGCGAATGCCTTGATTGTAAATAGCTGGCCCTATCTTCTCAATCATGAACCGTAGTAGCAACTCCGCTGACAACTTCCCAATTTCTTCATCTCGCTCATTCAAAAAATATTTTTGAATATCTGCTATTATTTTAACATTTACGTCTTTTTCTAATTTAAATTTTTTCATATACATATCACCTTCTCTATTGATAGTAGCCTGTTGTATCCATCATAGTCAATGAAAACTCCTTTTGTCAAATTGCTTTCCTTTTAATTTTACATTATCATCCTTATATTTATTATTTTTTTAACTAATTTGGAAGGATTTATGTAATTAAGCGACGAAGAAATAGTATAAATAAGGGTTTTTTAATATTAATAGGGATTTTTGTCGCAAAATGTAATATTTGCGCATTTTCCATTCGAGGTATATAAACATGAAATATTCCACTCTTACCACAAAATTAAATGTAAGAATAATCGGCGTTGTTTTGCTCTTAATGATTACAACGTCTACTTATAACCATTGGCTATCCTGGCAAGAAGAAAATGAAAAGAACATTAAATTTTTAATTGCCATCACCAATTATCTTGCCAATAAAACACCTGCTAATTTTTTCACTGAGTTTCCTCATCAAGAGGGCATTAGGACTCTTTCTACCCAAGACCAAGTGTTAGCCATGAATCAGACACTCCAACCACTACTCAGCGATCTCTTCATACCCTTAGATGCAATAAAATTTGGGTTTTATTCTCGCTACCACCAGCACATTGTGGCCATTGGTCCAACCTTTGACAATTCACTGCTTGTCACCATTAATGCGGATCGTTCTAACGCCATCTACGAAGGTCATAAGGAACCACTATTTGAGAAGAAAAACTCACTTATATGGTATGGCGCAAATACACTCTCTTATATCAAACCTATTGAAGAACAGGGCGTTATTGTTGGTCATGCTTTTGCTACCATTAACCAAGATGCTATTTCTAAAATAATCTGGAAAAGAACCATCAACACTTTTTTAGGAGCCTTTTTGATGCTTTTAGTTTGCATTATAATTTTTCGTGAATTATTCGTCAAACTCAAAAGAGACCTGCAGGGATTTGCTAAATCCATCCTTGCTGGGCAATCCTATACTTGTGCTAGCGAAGTAACGGAATTTACTCCCCTTCTCAAACAGATTAGTGCTGAGACGGATAAAATGACCCGCCTTGACAGGCTTAATATCATTGGTGAAATGGCAGCTGGCATTGCCCATGAAATCAGAAATCCCATGACAACCGTACGAGGTTTCTTACAGTTTATGAGTACCAAGAAAGAATTTGCTACCCAAAAAGAAAGATTTTCTCTCATGATTAGTGAGCTTGATCGTGGCAATGGCATTCTTACTGAGTTTTTAGCCTTGGCCAAAGATCGGACGATGGTTTTTAAAGAACAAAATTTGAATTCTATTATAAAGGATATTTTCCCGCTATTACAAGCAGATGCTTTAAGTAACAATTGCGAAATCACGCTTGCCTTACAGGATATTCCGAGTGTGTCCGTCGATGAAAACAGCATTCGTCAATTTATTTTCAACATGGTAAGAAATGGACTAGATGCTATGCCTATGCACGGCAACATTACCATCAGCACAAGGGTGGAAAATGAAAAAGTTTTCTTATCCATAAAGGACTCTGGAACAGGCATTCCCCTAGAAATCAAAGACAAACTCGGAACACCTTTTTTTTCGACCAAAGAACAAGGTACAGGGTTAGGGTTAGCCATTTGCTACCGTATTGTACAACTTCATGCAGCTACTCTTACTTTTGAAAGTGAAATAGGAAAAGGAACCACGTTTACAGTAGAGTTTAATGCAATTTAGAAACTTGCCCTGAAATTGCAAAGAATAAATTATGTACTAGAGGTGACTTCTATGGCAGAAAGGATAATAACCCTCTTTTTCTTATTCATCAATACCGGATATTTGTTTTATGCACTACAACTTACCTTTGGTACGCTACAATCACCTAAATCAGGTTTTTTGCCCTTAATAGCCGCAACGATTGGTCTTGTCATCACCATAATACTTCTTATAAGACAGTGGCCAGTAAAAAAAGTATTTTTTCAAGATGCTATTGACTGGACAAAGTTTATTTTTGTTGTTATTGGTTTGTTATTTTATATTACAAGCCTCAATACAATTGGTTATTTTACTGCTACCTTTATGACATTGTTTTATTTTTTCAAAATAGGTGACATGACCGATTGGCTTCTTCCCTTCATGATGGCAACGGGTAGTTCTGCAGTCTTTTATTTGGTATTTAATTATTATTTAGCCATTCCCTTGCCCTAACTGCCATGAACCAGCTTAAAAAGGAGGTGAACGATTGGAAATTTTAGACATGCTCTTACAAGGCTTTGCCATCAGCATTCTACCAAACAACCTGTTGGCCTGTATCGTCGGAGTCCTCATTGGTACATTAGTAGGGGTACTGCCTGGTATTGGTACCATCAGTGCAATCGCTCTATTATTACCCTTTAGCTACAGTATGAATAGTACCACTGCATTGATTATGTTTGCTGGCATATATTATGGTTCAAAGTATGGGGGATCAACCACTTCTATTTTAATGAACGTACCAGGGGAAGCCTCTTCTGTAGTTACTTGCCTAGATGGTTACCCCATGGCGCAAAAAGGTAGAGGGGGAGCCGCCCTAACCATTGCAGCTCTTGGTTCTTTTGGTGCTGGGACCATCGGCGTCCTTGGGTTAACCTTATTTGCTCCTCCGTTAGCTCAAGTCGCCCTAGCCTTTGGTCCTCCTGAATATTTTGCTCTCGCCCTCGTAGGGCTAATTCTTCTGACAAAACTAACTGGTACTTCTATGCTAAAATCTTCCCTTATGGCAACTTTTGGGGTTATGCTCGGAACGATGGGGCTGGATAGTTTGTCTGGTATAAGTCGTTTTTCCTTTGGTGTTTCTGAACTGGATAGGGGTTTTGATTTATCGATTTTAGCGATGGGCTTATTCGGAATTGCAGAAATTATTACCGTAATGGCGAAAACAGGCCCTCAGCTTACAGTCCCCTCTCTCACTTTTAAAGATTTATATCCTAGCAAAGAAGAGCTTAAGCGTTCTGCCGCTCCTATCTTTCGGGGTGGATTGATTGGTTTTTTGATTGGTTTATTGCCGGGTTCCTCCGCAACCATTGCGAGTTTCACATCCTACGCACTAGAAAAGCGTTGCAGTAACACTCCAGCTGAGTTTGGTACTGGCGCGATTGAAGGAGTCGCAGGGCCAGAGGCTGCCAACAATTCTGTTGTGTCAGCCGCCATGATTCCCTTGCTAACCTTAGGACTACCTTTTTGCGGCGGTACTGCTATTTTATTAAGCGGCTTTATGATTCATGGTATTTTGCCCGGTCCCTCGCTCATTACCCAGCACCCTGATTTATTTTGGGGCCTGATTGCCAGTATGTATATTGGTAACGTTTTGTTACTCATCATTAATTTGCCCCTTGTAGGGGTATTTGTCCAGCTACTAAAGACACCCATCAATATTTTGATGCCCCTCGTTACTCTCCTCACTTTGACTGGTGCCTATTCCATCAATAACAGCATCATGGATTTAGTATGGATTATATTCTTTGGCATTCTAGGTTTTTTCATGCGCCGCACTGGTTTTGAACCTGCGCCACTAGTGATCGGTCTCGTCGTCGGACCTGAACTAGAAAGAGGATTAATACAAGGATTAATTATTAGTGATGGTAGCATTTATTCTCTCATGACTCGCCCACTCTCTGGTGGGATTTTACTCTTAGGGGCAATAATTATTTTATATAATACCATTCCATGGTTTATAAAATTCATGAAAAAAGGAAAGGAGGTTGTTTCTTCCTAGTTCTTATCGCAAAAAAATTGAAGGGAGATTTTTAAATGCACAAAAAAATAGTTTTCTTTATGACAATCTGTTGTTTATCTATTTCATTACTCATTGGAGGTTGTAACTCTATGGAAAATAAACCAGCCGCGACTAAGACCTTTCCTGTGAAGCCCATTACCATTATTGTACCTTTTAGTGCTGGAGGTGGAGTGGATATGGTCGCTCGCTCCTTAGAAAAGATAGCACCTAAATTTTTAGCACAGCCCTTAGTGGTCGTTAATAAGCCAGGTGGATCAGGTACTATTGGTTGGAATGAACTGGCAGGTTCAAATCCAGATGGATATACGCTAGGCATTACCGCCGTAGAATTAATTGTACAACCTTTGTATGGCCCTACTAAATATCACTACCCAACTGCCTTAGAACCCCTTGTTCAAACTTCAACTTCTAGCTTTATTATGGTCGTGGATGCTAAAGAGCCTTGGAAAAATCTTGCTGAATTTATTGTTTATAGCAAGGAACATCCTGGAGAATTAAAATTTGGCCATGGCGGCATTGGGTCTACTGGGCATATTGTTGGCGAAGCTCTTGCCAGTACCGCTGACATTTCCCTTAAACAAGTTCCTTTTCGCGGTGCTAGCGAAGCTGCTACTGCCTTATTAGGTAAACATATTGAAATTGCTTTTATGAGTCCTCCTTCTGTAAAAGAACATATAAAAAATGGTACTCTCCGTGCATTAGCAGTATCATCCGAGCAAAGACTGACTGATCCCGACTTGGCACACATACCAACATTTAAGGAACAAGGTCTTGACATTGTATTAAATAGTTTTTATGGTTTGGCAGATCGTAAGGGGCT
>JAPUES010000255.1 GCA_027492445.1 Sporomusaceae bacterium
GGAAGACATATCAACACCAGCGGCTTTTAAAAGACTAATAGAGTAATCAGAGCCACCGCTTTTTAGAAAGGAAAGATATCTCTCCTGGGCAGGCGGACCTTCAGACAATATTTTTTCGGCGAGGGTAGTGGCCGCCGAATAACCTGTAACATATTGGTATACGTAAAAATCCATATAAAAATGTGGAATACGTGCCCATTCTACATCGATTTCCTGATCGACAATGATATCAGGACCGTAGTATTTTACATTAAGTTCGTGCCATAAGGCGTCTAGCATATCGGCAGTAATTGTTTCTTTTGCTTCTGCTTTTTCGTAGAGGAGTTTTTCAAACTCGGCAAACATAGTCTGGCGATAGACAGTGCCTCGGACTTGTTCGAGATATTGATTAATAAGATACAGTTTGATTTTTTTATCCGTTGTATTAGAAAGCATATATTCTAATAATAATATTTCATTGGTAGTAGACGCTACTTCGGCACAAAAGGTAGTATAAGAGGATGTGACATAGGGCTGATGCTGCTGGCTGTAATAGCTGTGTAGAGCATGCCCCATTTCATGGGCTAGGGTTGATACGGCATCGTAACGATTATTATAATTTAATAACACAAAAGGATGCGTGCCGTAATTTCCCCAGGAATAAGCACCGGTTTGCTTACCTTTATTTTCATAAACATCGATCCAACCAGAGGTTAGACCTTTATTTAATAAATCCGTATATTCAGATCCTAAAGGCTTGAGCCCTTTTTGAACCAATTCCAATCCTTCCTCATAAGGTAAGGAAAGGGCTACGTTTTCAACAAGGGGTGTATATAAATCATACATATGAATTTCATCGAGATTAAGAAGTTTTTTCTTGAGGGAGACATAACGATGTAGGGGAGTCAGATTATTGTGGACAGCAGTAATGAGGTTGTCATATACTTCTGTAGGCACATTATCTCCTTCTAAGGTTGACTCTAATGCAGAATTATACTTGCGAGTTTTAGCAAAAAAAATGTTCTTTTTCACATTACCGCTTAGTGTAGAGGCAAAAGTGTTGCGATATTTATTATAAGTTGCAAATAAAGTAGTAAAAGCTTGTTTTCTCACATCCCGGTTGCTAGACCGAATAAATAAACTGTAACGCCCTTCGCTTAGTTGTACACTCTGACCTGTTTCATCGATTATTTCTGCAAACTCTATATCGGCATGGGCTAGCATATTGAAGGTGTTTTCAGATGCTTGGGTAACTTCAGATGCTCTAGATAAAATAATTTCTTCAGCCGGTGACAGGACATGCTTTTTTTGTCTGCTTAGATTATCAAAATAAAAACTATATTCTTGTAAACCTTGTTCTTGCTGACGGAATTTAAGTAAGGTTGCATCGGGTATTGCAAGGATTTCTGGTTCTATAAAAGCAGTTGCGGCTCCTGTTTCGGCTAATAAGGATTCCACTTTGCCAGTCAGAGCTTGAAATTTGGCATCCGTCGTATTCTCATCCCGGTGCATACGGGCAAATGCATAGAGTTTACCACTAATAATGCCCATTTCATCTCGCGCTTTAAGACAATGAAGTAAATCTTGTGGTGAGTTTGAGAGCTGACCTGTAAACTTTTCCATGGGCGTAAGGCTGGCTTTGAGTTTATCAAAGTCTTGCTGCCAAAGTTTATCATTCTCGTAAATATCATTTAAGTGCCATTTATATTGGGGTTCTATTTCCGAGCGACTAGGTAGGGAAGAAGTTTCTTTGGCGGCATTTTCTCCTAGACTATTATTAAAGAGTAGGGTGCTAAGAACTAGAGGCATAATCTGCGGTATTTTAAACATGAGAACACTCCTTTGAATTGATTCTATATCTTATTATTTATCATCAAGATAGTAATATATATATTGGCAAAAAATACGAAGATTCCTGTGTAGTATTTCAAAAAAAAAAAGAATTTATGCTTTATAATAATTTGTAATGCCTTGAAAAATGCCTTCTGCTATTTTTAGGCGACCATCTGTACTTGATAACAGTACTTCTTCTTCCGGATTAGAAATAAAGGCTACTTCGACTAAAATTGCTGTCATTTTGGTATAGCGAATAACATAAAAACTAGCGAAACGAGAAGAACGATCTTTCGTACCTAACTCTGCGATTAAGTTCTTTTGGACAAAAGAGGCAAGCTTCATAGATTCGCGGTCGCCATAATGATAGGTAGTTGTTCCTGTAGCTGTATTGCTGGTAAAGGAATCATTGTGTATACTGATGAAGATATCACTAGAGGCCTCTGTGGCAATTTCTACCCGGGCTTTTAGTTCGTCGTTAAGAGAAGAGCCAGGGTTTGCTACATTCCGATCCGTATCTCTTGTTAAAATTACTGTGGCACCATTGCTTTCTAAGATATCCCGAAGTACCAAGGCGATTGCTAGCGTATTATCTTTTTCCAATGTTCCATAGGGGCCAACAGCGCCAGGGTCATTGCCGCCATGCCCAGCATCAAGGCAGATGATTTTACCTAAGAGGCGATTGCTTTCAGGTTCTAGAATCATTGGTGCAGGGCGGTCTAAGGATGTGGCAGGAATATAATTCTTAGAATAAATATAAACTAATTCATTGGCAGTATCGTAGGTAATTCGCCAATGAAGAGTTTGTGACATGGCTTTAAGGGTCATTAACAAATCTCTACTAACTCGAACGGTAACAGGTACTTTTTGTCCATCTATAACTATCCGCATGATTGCACCTTCCTTTAAAGGTTACTTTATTTTATAGTATTCCCTATGTTATCATGCTGTGAATATTGGGTAGTAAAAGATGAAATTTAAAAATGAAATACTATATGAGGTGAGTATATAATGAAAGTCCTTTTATCAACATTAAATGCTAAGTTTATTCATTCGTCTTTTGCTTTAAAGTATCTAGAAGCTGCTTGTAAGCCTAGTTGTCCAGGAATTACTAGTAAAGAGTATACTATTAATAATGAATTACTTACGATAGTAAGTGATATTTATAGTCAACAGCCACAGGTGGTAGGATTGGCTTGCTATATCTGGAATATCGATATGACCCTAAGATTGGCGGCGTTACTAAAAAAGGTACTTTCTGATGTAATTATTGTACTCGGAGGACCGGAAGTTTCCTATGATCCAAAGGAGATTATGGAAAAACATGCTTGTATCGATTATATCGTGCAGGGGGAAGGGGAAGAAACCTTAGGGGCATTGCTGGCGGCAATACAGTCGAATGCATCGACTGAAAATAGTATGGGGATTAGCTATCGAGATAATGAGCAGATTGTAGTTGGCAAGACCCAAGTGATAGCAAATCTAAATACCCTACCTTTTCCTTATTGCCATGAAGATATTGAAAAGTTAAAGGATAAAATTATTTATTATGAAAGTGCTAGAGGTTGTCCTTTTTCCTGTAGCTACTGTCTGTCAAGTGCAACTTCTGGCGTGCGGTTTTTCAGTTTAGAGAGAGTATTTCAAGATCTCCAGTTTTTCATAGCGCATAATGTACGGCAAGTTAAATTTGTTGATCGTACGTTTAATGCGCGAAAAGAACATTATTTACCCATATTACGGTTTTTAGCGGCGCAAGATTGCCGTACTAATTTTCACTTTGAAATTGCGGCAGATATTTTAGATGATGAGGTTGTAGAATTTTTGCAAGAAATACCCGTCGGCAGATTCCAGTTTGAAATCGGCATTCAGTCTACTTATGAACCAACTCTTAAGACCATTTCGAGGAAAAACAATTGGGCAAAAATTCAAGAATATGTTACTAAGATTATTTCCTATGGCAACATTCATGTACATCTAGATTTAATTGTTGGGCTACCCCAAGAAAATTATGCCCAGTTTGGTCAGTCTTTTAATGATGCTTATCAATTAAAACCTCACATGTTACAAATCGGATTTTTAAAAATGCTAAAAGGTGCTGGCATTCGTCGCATGACGGAGGAATACAACTATTCTTTTCTAGATTATGCCCCCTATGAAGTATTATCAAATAATTGCTTAACCTATGGAGAAGTTCGGAAACTAAAGATTCTGGAAGAAGTGTTTAACCAAGTCTATAATACGGGACGATTTAAATGTACGTTGGACTATATGGTGGCCTTATATAAAGGGGATGCTTTTGCTTTCTATGACCAGCTTAGAGCCTACTGGGAAGAAGAAGAACTGCATGTCGTAGCCCATAGTAGTAAGTCCTTATATAAATATATACTAGATTTTTGCTCTAGCTATCACCGAGAAGAGTTAGCGTTAGTAGCAGAATTTATGAAATTTGATGCGTTAATGAGTGACAAAGGGGCCCTGCGCCCAGAAGTGCTACCATGGAATAAAGAACTATGGACAAAAGAAAGAAATGGTTTTTGGAGTCAGCAAGAGCAGGTTAGTTGTTACTTGCCTGGCTATGCCTTTACCAATTGGCGAGATATTAATAAAAAATATCATATTGAAGTATTCTCGGTAGATATCCCTTTATATTTACAGTCTGGTCAAGTCGTAAAAAAAATGACTCCCATCTTGTTCTCCTTTTTGGAGGATACAGTCTACCAATGTCTTGTTCAGCATGATTTTTTCCATAGTGAGGCGGCATTATGATGCGCTATCATACTTATTCAGAGCATTTACGGCAACGTTATGGGGATAAAGTATATAAGTTACCGGTAAGTTTACCAGTCACTTGCCCCAATCGAGATGGTACTTGCGGGAAGAGAGGCTGTGCTTTTTGTGGTGAAATTGGTGCTGGTTACGAAAATTTACCTGCATCCATGACCGTAAAAATGCAAATAGACGCCAATCGAGTGCATATAGCAGCAAAATATAAAGCAAAAAAGTTTATTCCTTATTTTCAAAACTTTAGTAATACCTATTTGCCAGTCGAAGAACTACGAAGCTATATAGAAGAAGCCTGCCAGGAAGATGTAGTTAGTATTGCACTAGCCACTCGGCCGGATTGTATTAATAATCAGTATTTAGAAATGCTAGCAGAAGTTGCCCTTAAAAAAGGTATTGATATGAGCATTGAGCTAGGCCTGCAAACTGTAAATTATCATTCCTTAAAAAAAGTAAATCGTGGACATACCTTAGCCGAATTTATTGATGCCGTATTACGGATAAAAAAATATAAAATTGAAGTGTGTGCCCATCTGATATTGAATTTGCCATGGGATGTGGAACTTGATGTCGTGGAGAGTGCCAAGATTATATCCGCCATGGGCATTGAGCAAGTAAAACTCCATGCATTATACATTGTAAAAGAAACAGAAATGGCAGAATGGTATCAAAACGGAGAAATTTCTTTAATAACGAAAGAGGAATACGTCGAAAGAGTCATTACTTTTCTTGCTCATCTTCATCCTGATATTGTGATACAGCGTTTAATCGGTCGTGCCCCAGAGGCAAATACCTTATTTACAAATTGGCAAACGGGTTGGTGGAAAATCCGTGATGATATCGAGCAAAAACTAATGGAACGTGATATTTGGCAAGGAAAGAATTGTACCTATTTAAATGGCAGTGCTGTACAAAAATTTTTAACGAATAAATAAGGAAAAAATTATAAAATTCTATTTACAAGCAGAACTTTAATTGGTAATATAGAAATTGTGATTTTTTGAATAGAGGTGTAGGTTTAAACATGGAAAAAATAGAATTACTTTCTCGTATTCGCAAGTTGTCCTCCGTAGTACATGGTTCTGATTTGGCTGAGTATAACTTAGCGGATGAAAGCATTTCAGAAATGCATCGAGTGCTAAACGAATTAAGTGAAGAATACATTACTACATATTGCTAATTAGCTTAGCATCTATGTAAGATAAGTATGGTGGTAGTAGGGAAGAGAATGTTAAGTAGTACTATTATCACCTAACGTTATCACTCTTTCGATGTAGATAAAATAAATGTCGAAATGTGTTGACATAACGAGTGTCTGTATGTTATTATAAATGAGTTGCCGATGACGACAATGTAAACATTAATATGGTTTGCATGTCAAGTGAGGCAAGGTGTTCTTTGAAAACTAAACAATGTAAGTAAGGTTAAAATAAGCCAGATGTGCGGTACTCGTTTGAGTACACAAGTTGGGTAACGTAAGTTATACTAACAACAACATGTTTTTTAA
>JAPUES010000256.1:0-4914 GCA_027492445.1 Sporomusaceae bacterium
AGATACAAAGTACTGGAGCTTCCAATCGGATTGAGGGAATCTACACATCAGAGGCACGGTTGACGGAACTGGTAAAAGATAAGGCTGATCCTAAAAATCGAGATGAGCAAGAAATTGCCGGATACCGAGAAGTGCTTAATACCATTCATGAAAGCTACGAGTATATTGTTCCTCGATCCAGTTTGATCTTGCAGCTACACAGGGACCTTTACTCCTATAATCCAACCTCAATGGGCGGGCGCTATAAAAGCACGGACAACCTCATTGAAGAAATGGATAGTTTAGGTCAGCATAGAGTTCGATTTCAGCCATTGCCGGCTTATGAAACGTCTGAAGCAATGGATACACTTTGTAGTACATTTTTAAAGTCCTTGGATGAAGGTAAGATTGACCCGCTGTTACTCATCTCCATGTTCATCTTAGATTTTCTTTGCATTCACCCCTTTAACGACGGAAATGGACGGATGAGCAGGTTATTAACCCTACTCCTTCTTTATAGAGAAGGGTATATTGTAGGAAAATATATCAGTTTTGAGATGATTATCGAAAAAACGAAAGAATCGTATTACAATGTGTTAGAGCAGAGCTCTCAAGGTTGGCATGAGGAAAAGAATAGCTATGCGCCCTTCGTAAAATATTATCTTGGTATCGTTTTGAATATCTACAAGGAATTTGAAAGCAGAGTGGAATATATTCGCGTCAAAGGAGTCACGAAATTTGAGAGAATCAAAAATGTTTTTGCAGGTAAAATCGGCAAGATTACAAAGGCAGAACTTACCGTGCTATGTCCAGATATTAGTGTGACAACGATTGAAAAAGCGTTAGCGGATTTGTTGAAGGAAGGTTACATTCTTAAGGTCGGAGCTGGGCGTACAACTGCTTATATTCGAAACCAAGAAGAGTAAATAAAAGAACATGGCAAAATTACTAATAAACAGTATCGTGAAATTTCAGGACACTCGGATGAGGCTGCGCGTACTGCTCTTAAAGATTTGGTTCAGAAAGACATCTTAAAAATGCAGGGGCGAGGACGGAGTGCATGCTATGTCTTAAGTGAAGTTGGCGATTAGTTGGCAATTACTTGGCGATTGCTTGGTGATTAGTTCATTTGATAAAAGTATTATTCACAAAAAATCCTATGGACATGAAGGTCTTTTCGTTATTGCTAGTCTGAAGGGGGAGCAGACCAGGACATTCCTTCCAATCGCGCCCAGACCTGCACGGAGACTATTAGCGAATGAGCATAACCCTTGGCAGTAATTTTGCACCAATGACAACCGCTATATATACCGCAGGATATTGATGCCATTTAGCCATGGGAGATATACGCCTAAGAGCTCACTTAGGCGTACACCGGATAGGACTTCACGGTAAAACAATAAAAGATTAAATTTTATTTTCACCCATTTGCCAGTTTTCATCTAACTGGTGAAAGTGCTGTAATTGGTGAAAATAAATATTGAATAAATAGGTTTCACTTGATATAATTAATTCACCAGATTGGTGAAAAGGGTGATTTGAGTGAAAAAAGAAGTCTTAAACAACATAACCCATCAACAAGTTCAACTGCAAGTTCAAGAAAAATTAGCTAAGATACTTAGTTTGGTGCGTATTTTAAGTGATATACAAGTATTTAGTAGTCGAAATAATGATTATGATATTCAAGCTATTGCAAATATCAATGACAATGAACAGTTAAATATTATTTGTGAAGTGAAACTTAAAGGGGAACCTAAATATATTAGAGCAGCAATACACAATTTAATTGATATTAAGAATGAATTGGAAGTTAATAGCAACAAACGTTATTTGTGCTTGATTGCGGCACCATATATTTCTACGGCATCAAGTAAGATATGTGAAGAGTTTGAAATAGGATGTATCGATTTATCAGGTAATTGTTTAATTGCTCATGAGGGTATTTATATACGCATAGAAGGAAAGCCCAATAAATATAAAGAGGTCAAAGGGAAAAGTACGTCCATTTTTGAACGGCGTTCAGTGAAGTCGAGTTTGGTTTTAAGGCATTTATTCAATAATTCAGCGAAACGGTGGAAAGTTCAAGAATTAGCAGATATTTCTGGAACAAGTATAGGCCAGGTTGCCAATGTCAAAAAATATTTAGAAGAGAGGGAATATCTCTCAAGTGATGATGTCGGTTTTTTTGTAGGAAAGCCTAAAGAACTCATTCAAGAGTGGGCAGAAATATATAACCAAAAGGCGAATATGACCTATGAATATTACTCTGCGCTTTCAATTCAGCAAATTGAGGAAAAATTGATGGAGTTGGAAGGCTTTGAATATGCAGTTACGGGGTTTTCGGGTGGGGTGAGATATTCTCCTACCGTTAGATATAATAAAGTTCATGTATATATGTCATATGTTGATTTAGAAGAGGCAGTATTACGATTGGGTCTTAAACAAGTAACAAGTGGATCAAACGTGTCGATCATTGTACCATACGATTCTTGTATAATGCTCGATTCACGAAACATACGGCAATTGATGGTTGCGTCACCGCTCCAAGTATGCCTGGAGTTACTTGCGTTAAAAGGACGAGGCGAAGAAGCAGCTTACGCAATCATGGAAAAGGAGTTTTAGGCATGCGAGATGAAGAGCTACATTACCAAACCGACTACACAGTAGGGCAAAGAGAAGCTGCACATCGTGTTCTAATTGAAATAACAAATATTTTGGACGAATACAAGGATCATATTTTAGTTATTGGAGGGTGGGTGCCAGATTTATACTTCCCACAAGAAGAGCACATTGGAAGTATGGATGTGGATATACTATTAAACCATTTAGAACTTGAAGAAGCATCCTATCTTACGATTGAAAAAATATTGCTAAAAAATGGATATAAAAAGGATGAAGAAAAATACTTTACGTTTGTTAAGGGAGTAATAGTAGATGGTCAGGAATATCTAGTGGATTTGGATATTTTGGCCGGAAAGTACGGTGGTACAGCGGGAAAAAAACTTAGTCAACATATTCAAGGAATTAAAGCACTAAAAGCTACTGGCGGCAATTTTGCATTTGAGGTACCTTCTGTTGAAATGAAAATAGAAGCAAAGAGGCCCGATGGAGCTCTTGATACTGGAAGAGTTAGAGTGGTATCTATGGTGCCCTTTTTAGTTATGAAAACAGCTGCGTTGGGGAGAGGTAAAGAAAAAGATTCCTATGATATACATTTTTGCATTAAGCATTTTCCCGGCGGCGCAGAGGCCTTAGCAAAGGAATTCAAAGTATATAATGATCATGGATTAGTTTTGCAAATGATTGAAAAACTTCAAGAAAAATTTAATTCTCCAGAGCATGCAGGGCCTAGAGATGTTGTGAAATTTCTAGAAATAGGTGATGTAGAAGAAGCAGAAATAGTACAACGAGATGTTTATGAGCAAGTTCATTTGTTAATAAGTGGGATTCGAGAAAAAGAATAGTATGAGCAAGGAACTCGATAATACGCCAGTTGCGACAGTATCAAGCTACATTCAATTTTTAGAAAAAGCTAATTTGATTTATATAAGTAATTCTATGAATCTAGATGGTAAGAAGGTTTTAAAAGCCAAGCCTAAGATTTATATTGCCGATGCGGCTATTCGTAATGCAGTACTCATGCTCGACAATGTTCTCCTTGACCCAGTTGAGATGGGTATTATGGTTGAAACTTCAATATACAAGCATCTTGTGGCTTTTTACTATCGCTCTCGTACTAAAGTTGGTTACTATAGGCGAACAGGTGGTAATGAAAAGGAAATTGATATAGTGGTAGAATTCCCTACAGGGAAGATTATAACTGAGGTTAAATACAGAGAGAACTCGGAGATAAAAACAAATGACGCTATTGTAGAAATGGCAAATAACGAAAGAGAAGGAATAGTGGCGGCCTTAGTAATAACTAAACGGGCTGAGGATTATGGCACAGCATCACACATTACAAAAGTGCCTATCATGCGTGTACCTGCTCATGCGTTCCTATACTTATTGGGTCATGCTGAGAAAGAAGGTTATGTAAATGTCAAATAATAGAGTGTATTTATTAATGATTTTGGCCGCTTTATTCTGGTCAGGGGCTTTTATTACTGGTAAATTGGCTATATGCGAATTTACGCCCTTCTCCTTGACCTTTTTTCGTTTTTTTATTGCATTGCCGTTTATTTTTATGATATTGATGAAAATGCAGCCAGAAGCTATGTTCCCTGAAAAAAAACAATGGCTTCCGTTAATTACGCTTGGAATTATCGGTACCTTTGCCTATCATGCTTTATTCTTTTATAGCTTAAAATATACAACTGCCATCAACGCATCTTTAATTGGGTCAACGCTTCCTATGATTACCACTATTTTGGCAAGTATATTTGTTCGTGAAAAAGTTACTTTTCTCCGGGCAGTAGGAATTGTTCTTGCATTTAGTGGTATATTTATGGTCATTACGAATGGAAAGTGGGACATGATTCAAAATTTCCAATTTAACTTAGGCGATATTACAATGTTTGGCGCCGTATGGTGTTGGGCAATTTATTCGATTTTAAGCCGTGTGTTTATGAAGAAATACATGATATCTCCAATCAGTGTAACGGCGTATACTTTTCTGGTGTGTGTTATTATCTCGCTGCCTTTTGTTGTAAATGAAATGCCTAGTTATATATCTTCTATTACTACGGGAGGGTGGCTGTCGGTAACATATATGGCAATCTTCTCATCTGTACTCGGTTATTTATTCCAATTGATTGCAGTACAAAAGATAGGAGCTCCTAGGGCTGCAAATTTTGTGAACCTTGTTCCTGTTTTTACCATAATTTTAGCGGTTTTATTTCTAGGAGAAACTATCAATGGTTATAAACTAGCGAGTACTAGTATTATTATCGCCGGGGTATATTTAGCATCTCGACCGAAAACCACAGAAAAAAA
>JAPUES010000256.1:5014-6086 GCA_027492445.1 Sporomusaceae bacterium
GATTTTTTGCATCAGGAGGGTAATATTGATTTACTCATAAAGGCACCACTCAGTGGGAAAAAACTGCATATTGGCAGGAATATACTAGTATACTAGCGAATTTCAAACATAAGATAAAGTAATTTTTTTGTAGCATAGGTGGGTGACAGTTTTGCCAATGAAACAGGGCATGGTTTGGATTTCTACGTTTATATTAGTGGGACTTTTGTTTTTTCTTGGAATGCCGCAAATAGCACATTATGAGATTCAAACAGAAGTATTAGTACTTCTTTCTCTTTTGCTTGGGCTAAGTGTCCCTGTTTTTTTGCATGTTAGAAAGAATTACAAACAGCGAAAAGAATATATGCTATTATACGCGACGGTTTATATGGTTTTTCTTCCTTTAGTTGCACAAAAAATATTGTTATGGCTATTTTTATTGCAAGTTGATTTTGTCGGAATGTTAACCTTGTCTCTCTTGATAATAATGTTATTATTATTACTTATTACCCTTATATTATTAATTAGTAAGTGTTTTGATAAAAAATCAGATAGAAATATAAACCTTTTATTCATTGTGTATTCGTATATTTCAATTGTATTAATGTTTTCAAGCATATATTTCTTTGTGACTTTCATCAGTGATTTCAGAGATGCGAGGGAAAAATACTGGAATTTATACTATAATCGGGATTTTGTCATACAAAGTTCTGCATCTGAAAGTATATTTAATAATATTAACAATTTAAGTTTTAATGGCATGAAGGATAGACTATGGTCTGGAGTAGACTATCCGATGAATGACATTTCTTTTCGAGACAAAGACGTTCTTTCTTATAAAATCAGACTATCAAGAGAGGATTTTGAAGAAGTGGTACAATATATGCCCGAGAATAGCCTAAAAGTATATCTGGATTGTATGCATTTTAGTATCACGACCATAACTACTACTGGATACGGTGATATAACGCCTAGGACTTGGTTTGCAAAGTTCATAGCTAACGTTGAAACAATTATCGGACAAGTGTTGACAGTGTTAGCATTAGGCATGTTTTTTACGCAAAGAGAGAAATCGTATCCGATTGCTAGACAC
>JAPUES010000257.1 GCA_027492445.1 Sporomusaceae bacterium
CCTAGCTCTGCCAGTGCAATGCGGGAAGGTTGCCCTGTACAGTGACAGGCATACAAGCTTTTCACTTGTGCCTCCTTTAGATAAGAAATAGTATTCGTTAATTGTTCCTTTGGAGGTTTACGCAAATGAAGCCCACCAATGACGGTAAGGACTCGGTCATCTTGGCAAATTTCTTTGGCTTGCTCTACAATATTACAGATACCAGAATGTGAGCAACCAGTAATAATGATGAGACCTTGACTAGATTTGTAGGCAAGGGCCGTATCGTCCTCCATGGAGTCGGGCATAGAGATACCATCTTTAATAATCTGGCCAATGGTATGATTTCCTTCATAGGAAAAAGTGCGTTTAATTTCACCTAAGAAAACCAGTTTATCCGTAAGCCATACGGGATCCTTACTTTTCTGAATGCTGAAACAATCCATTAATTGTGCTTCGGTTACATCCAATCCCATTTCTAAGTTGTCTCTCCTTCGTTGATTAAAGGACAATGGATGAGTTAATACAATAGGTTTTGTAGTAGGGTTGCTATTTTGATTTTTGTGCATAGTAAGTAGGTGCTTAAGACCCCAAGTATGATCGTAATGTCCGTGGGATAATATAATGTAGTTTGCTTTTAATAAATCAATACCAAGTTTATGAGCGTTTTCCATAAATAAAGTAGAGCAACCTGTATCAAAAACAATACGAGTGTCTTGCTCTTCTATGTACAGGGAAAAACCAGATTCCGCTTTAAGATCTCGTGTATTGGTAGTATTATCGACGAGGACAGTTAGTTTCACAGCGTAGCCTCCTTTCTAATTATTATATGGTAAGAACGAGATATAGTAAATGACTCCATGTAGGGTAACGTTACCTTGCATGGAGTCATTTTACTCACAGTGTCTTAACTGTGATTGCAGCCATGTCCGTCATGGTCATGATCGCAAGCATTACCAGAATCCGTTAATTCATTGTTGAGATAGAGAGCAACAAGCTTTTCGGGTTCAAGAGAAGGGGCACCAGCCATAACTTTTACATTACGCTTTGTTAAAATGGATTGAGCGGCCTCGCCCATGCCACCGACAATAATATCTGTGCAGCCTAGATCTGCGACCCAGTTAGGGATGACACCAGGAGCATGAGGGGGCGGAGTTAAGGTTTCGTGTTTAGTAACCTTTCCGTCCTCTACTGTCATGATAGCAAATACCTCACAATGACCGAAATGAGTACAAAGTTTTCCTTTGACTAATGGAATAGCAATTTTCATAAGTGAATCAGCACCTTTCTGTTTATTTGGAAGTTGTTGAAGAATGTTATCTACAATCCTTTGCATTTCTGCTTTGATAGGACTTGTCAAACTATCCATGGCTTGCCCCAAATCGCCAGCAGTTACGATGCGTGGGTCGATTGGCAGGCGACCAAGGAAAGGAATATGAGAAGTAGCGGCCGTTGTTTCTCCGCCGCCACTTTTGAAAATATCGTGGGTAATGCCGCAGGAAGGGCAGACAAAACCACTCATGTTTTCAATCAGGCCAAGGATGGGGAGGTTGACTTTATGGCAGAACTGAATGGATTTACGGACATCGGCAAGGGCGATTTCTTGGGGCGTAGTAACAATAACCGCTTGGCAGTCTGTTACGGTCTGGGCGATGGTTAAAGGCTCATCACCAGTTCCAGGGGGACTATCAATAATGAGATAATCCAGTGGACCCCAAATGACATCCGATAAGAATTGGCGGATAATACCGATTTTTATTGGGCCACGCCAGATAAGGGGTTCATCGGGTGTATTCAATAATCCTTGAATGGATACGACTCTCAAATTATCGCTATAAGGATAGGCCTGAATCTTATCGTTAATGGTGTTAAGTGCAAGATCCTGAAGACCTAACAATCCAGCAACACTTGGACCATGTACATCTACATCTAAGAGACCTACCTTATAACCTTGCTTGCTTAAAAATACAGCAAGGTTTGTTGCAACGGTACTTTTACCCACGCCACCTTTACCGCTCATGACCAGAATTTTATGCTTTACCTTTCCTAAAAAATCATTGATTTTTTCTGTTTGTTCTTCATACTCTTGCTCTGTTGTAGTTGCGTTACAAGACATTCTAAAATCTATCTCCCTTCGTTTTAAGGTAAAAGTACTTACTGGCCGTGACTAGCACCTGGGACATCGATGGTCGTAAGTTTTCCGGCAAGGAAAGCTGCTAATGCATCTTCGACAGTTGTTACGATATCACCAGTGGAATACATGGTAATATTCGCGGCCGCCAGTACCTTAAATGCTTTGGGACCCACATGACCCGTAATCAATACTGTAGCACCAGTTTTTGCTAGGGTTTGACCTGCTTGAATGCCAGCGCCGTGAGAGGCTTCTAAGTTTTGGGTATTGGATATGCACTCATAAGTATTTGTTTCTTGGTCATAGATCAGAAAAAAATCAGCCCGTCCAAAACGGGAGTCAACTTGTGCATGACGATCTTCACCGTGGGATGTAATTGCAATTTTCATAATGTAATGCCTCACTTTATTTTTATTATATATTAGGAAAGATAAGCTGTAAGCGCGCCGATGTTCTGCCGCAAGGGCACGGTTGACGGTTTAATAGGGCAATATCCCCTGTACGATAGCGAATCAAAGGCATTGCTTCCCGGGAAAGAGTGGTAAGAACTAATTCTCCAGGCTCAAAGTCGCCTAAAAGAGCACCGGTAACAGGATCAATGATTTCTGCATAAAAATGATCTTCGTGAATATGTAGTAAGCTTTGACTATGACATTCACCAGCAATTCCTAGATTCATCACCTCTAGGAGTCCGTATATGGTATACACTGGGATTTTGAATTCTAGTTCTAGTGCTTTGCGTATATCTGATGAACATTGATGTGCTTCGCAGAGTATATTCATAAGGGGAAGGTCAGAGGCGGAATAACCTTTTTGCTTTAAGAAATCAGCCAGTTGTAACAAGGTACTAGGAGTAGAAACAATCGTGGTAACACCAAAATCTAACATGGTTTTGATGGTAGAGAGTTCATCCTCTATGCTGCTAGATATGACCGTAGCTCCAAGGGTTTCGGCAGCGTGTTGTAGTGATACCATGCTACCCGTGTCAAGAGTATGAGGATCCATCATAATCATGGAACTCATGGTAATTTGGCAGGCTGCTAAATTGCAGCAAAGCATTTCTATTTGGTAAGCAATGTCTTGTTTGGTAAATCCGATTACGCTACTAGCATCTCTTGTTTGTTGTAGCCTGACGATACCACTGACAGGAATGGTTAACAGTCCATAAGGGAAATTGGCGGATAGGTCAGCCTGATTCATAAAAGGAAGTTTACTGATATCATGAATGGTTTGAATATCATCGGGGGTTAAGCCAAGGCTTTGCAGCTGCTGACGATAAAAATTAGTCTTTTCGTAAGCGCGTTCCACTAATTTTTGTAGTAGTTGGCTTTGCTGAGATTCTTTTTCAGATTCAGTCATGGATTCAATGACTGGGTTTAGTATCAATGAGAGTACCTCCATTTCTTGCTTATTCATTTAATTGTAAGCTATTTCTATTATTATCGAAAAGGATTAAGTTTTCCTTGGAAAAAGGTAAGACCACTTTTTCTTTCGGGAATGTCTAATTTTTTCGCTATATTTTTCCATAGCTTTTTCATTTGTTCTTTGACATCTTCATCGTCTGCTTCCATTACCGTTTTGCCAGACTGGAGAGCCGTGCGGAAAGCATCACTATAGGGAAGTTGCCCGGCGATGGGAATGGCTTTGCTGTTACACCAGTCAATAAGCTCCTTGGTATTTTCCTTATGTAGCGTACTTTTATTGATGCATACCATGATTGGTAAATTAAAATGAGATACTAGTTCTACTAATCTCTTCAAATCATGCATACTAGATAAGGACGGTTCTACAACTGCTAGTGCTAAACTAGCTCCTGACAAGGCGGCAATGGCTGGGCAACCGATGCCAGGAGGGCCGTCGGTAAGAATGAGGGGAAGGCTATTGTTACTTGCGATTTTTTTTGCTTCTTGTCGTACTTTACTAACGAGTTTGCCGGAATTTTCGATAGACAGACCTAGTTCAGCGTGGATTAATTGGCCAAAAGAAGTATCCGAAACAAACCATTGACCTGCTTCTTTTTCTTGCATAGTAATGGCGTGTTCGGGGCAGTTAAAAGCACAAACACCACAGCCTTCACAGTTTAAGGAAGTAACTATGCCAGCGTTAATGGCTCCAAAACGGCATAGAGTAGTACACTTCCCGCAGCTGTTACAAAGTTCTTCGTTACTATGAGGTTCAAAGCCAGCTTTAAAGCCGTGAGTTTTTTTAATAACAGCATTACTGATCAAATGGAAGTTAGCAGCATCTACGTCGCAGTCCACCATAATCTTTTGTGGTGCTAAAAATGCCAGAGCGGCGCTAACGCTGGTTTTACCTGTACCGCCTTTGCCACTGACAATGACTAGTTCCTTCATGCTTCTTTCCTCCTTCTAGCCTCTAGTTGTTCCCATATGCTAGTAGCTATGGATTTAAAATCATCGGGTATTATGCCAGAAGCATATTGTTTGGCAAAGGAGAGGCTATGAGGTATTTTGGCTAATACTGGAATATTATGGCTTTGGCAGAGGGATTCAATGCTTTTATCTCCAGTGCCTTCATCGCTTTTATTAATAACTACACCTGTGGGTATTTGGAGCAGGTGAGTAATATTCATAGCTAGTTCCAGGTCATGTTTACCGAAGGGAGTAGGTTCGGTAACGAGGATGCAAAAATCACTATTTTTGATACCAGTAACCATCGAACAAGAGGTACCAGGGGGACAATCTAAGAGAATATCTCCCTTAAGATGAGAAACTTTTTCTTTAAGTGCTTTAATCAGTGGTACACCACTGGGGGTTCCAACATGAAGTGTACCCTTTATAGCGCAAGTATTGGGTAGTATGGGGGACGTTCCAGTCATGATGGTGCCGATTGCTTTTTTATCTTCAGAGATGACGCCATGTTGGCAGGCAAGAAGGCAACCGCCACAACTATGGCATAATTCATCAAATAGCAATGCTTTACCACCGGAAATGGCAATGGCATTAAAGAGACAAGCTGCTGAACAGGCACCGCAACCATTACATAGGTCTGTATTGATAGATGGCACTATGACTTTAATTTCTTCTTCCTCATGCCACTGTGGTTTGAGAAATAAATGACAGTTTGGTTCTTCTACGTCAGAGTCGACTAAGGTAATATCGGAATGTGCGGCGGCAAGTAGTAAGGCGAGGGTTGTTTTACCCGTTCCACCTTTGCCGCTGGCGATACTAATCAGCACAAGATTTCCTCCTTTGGTACTAGAAGTAGATTGAGTCTCCCCAACGTGAGTCTAGGTAATAGGGAAGACTCAAATTACTCAAGGGTTATTAGTCGTTATTATTTTGCTTGGCGAGTTTACGTAGTTTTGCAGCCTCTTCTTCAAGGCGAGCTGCCTGGTCCTCTAAAGAACCTTGCGTTTTAGAACTACTACCAGTAGATCCAAATAAACTGTTTCTGCGCCCCGAATTCATACCTTGGCAATTATTGCGTCCGCGTCCTATTGGTCCGTTGCCCAAAGGGCCCGTTCCATCTCCTCTTGGCATAGTATTCACCTCCTTTCTTTTAAATATGAGATATATTTCATATTTAAAACAAAAAATAGAATTGTTTAGTATGTAATGATAAAAAAACTTGTATAAAATTAAAGATATCCTTGTTTTATTAGGTAATCTTTAATAGCTGCTTGTAACGCAGCTACGCCTAAATTAGAGCAATGTTGTTTCGCTTCAGGCAAACCGTCTAAAGCATCAATAATATCCTGATCCATAATTTCTAGGGCTTCAATAATTCTTTTTCCTTTTGCCAGTTCTGTTGTCATACTAGCTGATGCAATAGCAGCCCCGCAACCAAAAATCAGAAAACTAATATCTTGAATGATTTCCTGCCGGACTTTAATAAAAATCATACAATGATCGCCACAACCTGGTTCGCCGATGCTTCCAATTCCATCAGCATCAGGCATATGTCTTGCATTGCG
>JAPUES010000258.1 GCA_027492445.1 Sporomusaceae bacterium
TAAGGCTGATAAAAAAGCTATCTTTAGCACCTGTAAGGTTGTCGTGCGAAACTCTGTACTCATACGAGACACAACCTGAATTTGTTCAATACTGCGACCAAAAATCTTTAGCACCGTCAAGCCTTGCAATACATCCAAGAAGTGAGCACTAAGGCGCGATAAAGTTTCCCATTGCTTTTTATTTGCCTTCTCAGCCATACGGCCAATTAATATCATAAAGATAGGAATTAAAGGCGCTGTCACTACCAAAATAACAGCTGTCCCAATATCGAGAGGCAGAACCCAGCTGACTATGACAACAGGAACTAAGATGGCCGTAAAAAGATGAGGCAGAAATTTAGCAAAATAAGGTTCTAAGTTTTCCACGCCATCGACTAAAACATTAACTAACTCCCCTAGTTGCTGACTTCTAGCATAGATCGGTCCCAAAGCAAGTAACCCTTCTAGAACACGTTGACGAATATTTCTTTTAATGTTAGCCGCGAGCTTATGGGCAGTTACTTCCATACACCAGACAACACCACTACGTAGCGCCATGATGAACAGCAAATACCCCATCCATACTTCTACCCCTGCTAGGGTTCGCTTATTTAAAAATACACCATTGATAATTTTAGCCAAATAGTCCGCTTGGAGTACTACCAATCCCCCACCAAGCACTCCGAGAAAGATTAAACTGCAAAATTGTTTTTTATATTGGGTAAGCTGCCCAAAAAGGCGTTTATTAACCATGATTGTACTCCCGTCTACTTATATAAAGCATCTGTCATTTACTGTTTCCCCACTTGAGGTGTCACTAAATTCCAGCAATTTTCCTCTTGCTGCCAAAGCCACATACCACCAAATATTCTTTGTATATCCTCCATTACTAGATAAAGTATATCCCCTTGTATCTTGCCACGGGCGCTGCGATTATTAACTACCAAAAGCCCTGTCTCCTTATCCCATACCGCGTCAGTCTGCAGAGCAGTAGCTACAGACCACACTGGCACTAAGACTTGTCCTAGACTAACCACCGCTGGCAGGGATAGCCTTGTACCGTTTACCTTAAGTTTATGTATTTGCCCAATTATCACTTGTTGCCCCGCTTGCTTATCAATCAATTCTTGCAGGAAAGGTACACTCACGGCTCCCCCTAATCCAGCTGTATTGATTTTTTCTTGAACCTCTGTCATCGTTATTTTTTGTTTATTATAGCGATATACATCAGGATAAATTCCAAGGGAAACTTGCCCTGTCTTATTTGTTTCTATTCTCACCCGATCATAGGTAATCTGTACCCCAGTGCCATAGGTTACAAGTTCAAATAGTTCCTCCACATCTTCTTCAAACATGCGAACGCACCCATTTGATACAGAGCCACCTACTTCCCAAGGCGTGTTTGTACCGTGAATACCATATAACGGAGCAAACCCTAGCCAACGATAGCCTAGGGGATTACTCGGACCTGAGGGTACTACTATTTTTCGCCTCGGCGGGTACCACCAAGGGTTTACTTCTTTTTGGTCAATCTGAAAATTTCCCAAAGGGGTAGGGGTTGATGGTTTACCAATTGCCACAGAATAGGTCTTTATTAGCTGATTTTTTTTATAATATTCTAGCGTACGGCTTGGTAGATTAACAATAATATGACTGCTTGGTACTGTCTTATCCGTATTTTTTTCGCCAGCGGGCACGAAAGAGTTAAGAAGCATTTCACGTTTTTTTTCTGAATTGATGATGGGACTTTCCTGTCCTTGGGCCGAACCAGCTACAGTCACAGCATCACTGCCGCTTAGCGCAAAGTACAAACCCAGAATTGCTAAGCTGCACAATCCTAGCAAGGCTAAATAGCACTGCAAGGATGCAATGGTTTTTGATAAAGCAATCTGCGCTTTTCTTTTTTTGTTATCAGCTCTACAATTCCCTAGTACCATGCTGTCCATCATATCAAACTCCAGTACTGTCTTCTCTCAATTATAAACCTTTGTTATATTTCTACATAAAAAACCACAATCCTCTCCTATTCAGCAACAAGAAAATCGGCAACATCCGTCATGTTGCCGATTTTCTTAATTCTCATCGAGTATTGGGACTCTCGCCCGATATTCTCGTAATTTATAACACAAAATTGGTATCACTAATAAGGGAATTCCAAGGTATAAAGAATTTTGCAAATCCTCGGTAAAAGCAACCACTACTAAGCAGGCTACTTGTGACCATATGCCAAAGTAGGTAAGGTAGGGGAAAAAGGGCGTTTTAAATTTCAGCTGTTGGATGTCAAAACCTTCTGCTTCCAAACGCCGTCTAAAATTTAGTTGGCACCAACAAATAGAAATCCAAGCCACTGCTCCTGAAAATCCTGATAGTGCTAGTAAGTAAGTATAAATAGTCTCACTCGTATCAATTGTATAAGCAATAATTCCCAGCCAGCAGGCTAAGATAGAAGCTACAATCGCGTTATAAGGGACGCCGTTTTCACTAATTTTACCAAACAAAGCAGGAGCCATCCCTTCTCGGGATAATGCATATATAGCACGACTGCAACCATATAGTCCTGAATTAGAGCAGGAAATCGCCGCTGTCAGCACAACAAAGGCAAACAATCCTCCTGCCCACTCTAGACCATAGGCACTTAAAGCTGCTGAAAATACACTTTCCGCCAGACCCGCTTCATTCCAAGGGTAAATTGAAACTAATAAAAACATAGGTACTAGATATAAAGCTATAATACGCCAGCTAATATTTCGTATTGCTAGGGGAATACTTTTCTCTGGTTCCTTACTTTCACCTGCTGCGAGACCAATAATTTCAGAGCCTTGAAAATTTACTAAAATAAGTACCATAGTTAAAAATACAGCCCACGAACCATTAGGGCTAAACCCACCATTCCCTAGCAATACGGTTGTACCTAGAAAACCCTGCGTCCCAATGACACCAAAAAATATCAAGATTGCCAGTACTACAAACATCAATAATGCTACTACTTTAATGAGGGCTAACCAAAATTCTAATTCACCAAAGGTTCCTACACAAGATAAATTAATGAATGTAATCAAAAGGCCAAATAGCACTGCCCACCACATGGTACTGATTTCTGGAAAATATCCATTCATAATAATACCACCGGCAATCATTTCCGAAGGCACATACGTTACCCATGTAATCCAATAACACCAACCAACGCCACAGGCCCAAGCTGGGGAAATGTATTCACGAGCATAATTGACAAAGGAACTGGATATGGGCACTGCCACGGCCAGTTCACCAAGACATAACATGACAGAAAAAACAATGAGCCCTCCCAAAAGATAGGCCAGAAAAGATGCTGGGCCAGCTTTACTAATCACATAACCTGTACCTAAAAAATAGCCACTCCCAATAATGCCTCCTAGTGCAATTAATTGTAAATGTCTATTCTTAAGCCCTCTCACCATCTCTCTATCTTTCGTAGCATTGGTGTTCACATAACGCCCTCCTTTTATCGTAAGTAATCAGGTTAGCTCGAAGAGAAGCATATTTGTCTATACTTCGTCCTTATTTGCTATTTTATTCTTTTATAATAACTAGGTTCTTATAAAGATGCAATATTTTTTACAAAAAAAAGGTGGCCGCAGCCACCTAATGATTAATATTCCAAATGTTTGACACTAACCCGTTTTCGAAATACCCAGTACGTCCACCCTTGATAACATAAGACAATTGGTACTAATATTACAGCGGCAAATGTCATTATCTTTAGGGTATAGGCACTTGATGCGGCATTATAGATAGTCAAGTTCCAAGTTGGATTGAGACTCGATACCATAAGGCGAGGAAATAAACCGCTAAAGAAAGCAATCGTGGTAAAAACGATGGCCAATCCACTCATCGCAAAAGCCCAGCCAAACCTTTGTAACCAATTTAATACATAGGATAGGACAAAAACCACTACTGCCCCCCATAAAGCCATGCCTGCAATGGCATGATCAAATAAATCCGTATTCATATATGTTAAACCCACCAATGCCAAGAAGGCAATTGCTGCTAATACTCCGATTGTTGTCGCAGCACGCCGAGCACGCTCAATCATTTCCCCTTCTACTTTAAGGGTCAAAAATAAGGCCCCATGAAATAAAAACACTAACAAAAAGGCTACTCCTCCTACCAATGTATAAGGACTTAGGAGGTCAAAGAAGGTCCCAACATACTGCATTTTAGCATTAATGGGTACACCTTTAATGAGATTGGTAACCGCTACTCCCCATAAGAAAGCTGGTACTGCACTTCCAATAAAAATCATCCAATCCCATGTATTTCGCCATATAGGATTTTCATCTTTACTGCGAAATTCAAATGCTACAGCCCTGACAATCAAAGCCATCAGCATGAAAAACAGCGCTAAATAAAAACCGCTAAACATGGTGGCATACACATGAGGGAAGGCCGCAAATAAAGCGCCACCTGCTGTAATCATCCATACCTGATTACCATCCCATACCGGGCCAATGGAATTAATAATGACGCGGCGCTCTGTATCATCTCTACCTAAAAAAGGTAGTAACATCCCTACACCATAATCAAAACCCTCCAAGAAAAAGAAGCCAGTAAATAACACCCCAATCAAGATAAACCATATTGTTGTTAGTTCCATAATGTCGCCTCCTTCTTAGGTACCACACTTAGAGAAGGTTTTTGATCTACAGGACCTTGTATCACAAACTTCCGAATTAAATAAATAGTGGCGACAGCCAATATTCCGTATAAGACGGTAAAGCCAACTAAGGATATCCAAATTTCAACACTTGTCAGATTGGTAGATATGCCCTCACTTACCTTCTGCAAGCCTGCCACAATCCAAGGTTGTCGTCCCCCCTCTGTAAGAATCCACCCTGTAGAATTAGCAATATAAGGAACAGGTAAACTCCATAACAATAGGGAAAGGACCATCTTGTTGGATTCTAAGCGCCCTTTATATAATAAGAAGGTACTTAGACTCGCGAGAAATGCCATCCACAACCCCGCTAGCACCATAATGCGAAAATTCCAGAAAGATTGGGTAATGGGAGGAATGTAGTTCCCTGGTCCATATTTTATTTCAGCTGCTGCCTGCAATTCTTTAATCCCTTTAATCTCACCTTTAAATTCATCAAAAGCAAGCAAGGATAATACTCCTGGCAAAGATACTTCAAAGGTATTTTTTTGAAGTACAGGATCTGTCACTACCACGATGGCAAAAGGTGCAGGATCTGCCGATTCCCATAAGGCCTCCATGGCCGCCATTTTCATGGGTTGTTTTTTAGCCAAATATTGAGCCTGCAAATGCCCCGTCCCCATAACTGCAATGGTACTAATGAGCATACACGCTAAACCAATTTTTATGGAAGATTGGAATATGGGTAAATGTCTTTCTCGCAATAGATAGTAAGCACTTATTGCCGATACAAACACCCCTGCTGTCACTAGTCCGCCTAAAATAGTATGAGGAAATTGTCCAAAGACATAGGGATTCGTAATGACTGCAAGGAAGTCAACCATCTCAGCCCGTCCATTTTGCAAGGAATATCCTACAGGCGACTGCATAAATGAATTGGCGACCAATATCCAAAAAGCTGATAAATTGCTACTGAAGGCTACCAACCAGATACAAGCAAGATGTACTTTTTTCGACAACTTATCCCAGCCAAAAATCCATAGTCCAAGAAAAGTTGATTCTAAAAAGAACGCTGTTAAAGCTTCCATTGCTAAGGGAGCACCAAAAATATCACCCATAAAGCGGGAATACTCGGCCCAGTTCATACCAAACTGAAACTCTTGTACAATACCAGTCGCCACGCCCATGGAGAAATTTACTAAAAATAGTTTTCCCCAGAACTTCGTCATTTTCTTGTACAATTCATTACCTGTTTTTACATACATGGTCTCCATAATTGCCACTAAAATCGACAATCCTAGGGTGAGGGGCACAAATAAAAAATGATACACGGTCGTAATTCCAAATTGCCAGCGTCCTAATAAGACCTCTTCCATAT
>JAPUES010000259.1 GCA_027492445.1 Sporomusaceae bacterium
ATCGGACTTGCACCGACGAGTAAGCGCCCATGCTGGGCGCACATAAAAAAAAAGATGAAGCCTATTCGGCTTCATCCTCTTCTATCATCAGTTCTTCGTAAGCTTTACGAACTTCTTCAAATTCCTCATCGGTAGGATCGACATATATTTCCTCGCCATTCTCATCAGTATCAATGCGCGCAATATATACATCAACTTCATCTTCAGAACAACCGCACCCAGCACTGCACTCACAATCTTCGCCTTCACATTGATCTTCATCTGCATCAATAGGAATTAAGATTGCATACTGCTTATCGCCAACCGGAACAATCATTTCCTCACGATAATAGTATTCGTTACCCTCTTCGTCAGTCATGACTACAACGAGCTCGTCTTCCATTTCTTCGAGGTCTTCTTTTTCAAAATCAGCCATTAATTTCACCTCTTCCTTTTAGTGTACTGTCATTTTATCGTAGAAAACTTATCCTGTCAAGGAAGTTCTTAACAGGACAAGCTATCAAGATAACCCTGTAATATAAACACCGCAGCCATTTTATCGATTACTTTTTTTCTTTTTCCGCGACTCACATCTGCAGCAATAAGTGCTTTTGTTGCCGCTACGGTAGATAACCGTTCATCCCATAAAGAAACTTTAATAGTAGGGAAAACTTCCTGAATCTTCGCTGCAAATTCTTGCATGAGTTCCCCTCTAGGACCAATGGTTCCATTCATATTCTTTGGTAAACCAATAACAATTGTAGAAACTTCATACTCCGTAACAATTTCACTTAATCGGATTAAATCTTTCTCTAAAGAAGTGCGGCGTATGACTTCTATTCCTTGAGCCGTCATGAATAGCAAATCACTTGCTGCTACACCAATGGTTTTATCACCCACATCAAGACCTAGTATGCGCATAAATCCTCCAAATATACCTTACCAAATAACATTATATGATTTTTAAGCAAAATTCCGGGCAATAGGCACCACAATAACCGCATAGAGCGCAGCTATCCGGAGTGACTACTGCTTTATTATTATGAATTTCAATGGCCCCCATTGGACACTTTTCGGCACATTTACCGCAGCCCTCGCACCAATCTTCAACGAGCAATCGTCGTTTTTTTGATGTTACTTTATCACGTAACTCCTGCCGAACAGGCTGACCTGTAAATATGGCGCAGTTCACAGCCACTTCCTCGGGGGACTGCATCCCAACGGCAACGGCATGAATATTCTTCTGGGCTAAAATCCATTGAAAAGCTTCAGCAGAAACAGGACTTAAATGTCCACCGCCCAAGGCTTTCATGGTATAAATTCCTTTTCCTGTATAAGAGGCAAGTTCAATAGCGGCTAACATTTCCTCTACCGACCCACCGCAAATTCCAATGCCTGCCATATTTAAAATCGGATGAATCACATCCACTTCATCCATTAGCGCTACTGCTCGCACAACATCTACCGTATGTGTCGACACTCCTATGGCCCGCACTACCCCATCTTTCTTAGCCTTTATTAAAAAGTCTAGGGCGCCAGAGTGGCCTTTTAGTGTCAGACGGGAAGTTTGTTCATGGAGCATAAAGATATCAATATAATCTCGTCCTAAAGCACGGCAAGCGTTATGAACGCTTTCTTCCATGCCGTTATAGGTATAGGCATAGGACTTTGAGGCAATTATAATCTTATCATCGTAGCCTGGCAATGCCTCACGAATGTAGTCATAGGTCTGATACAGTTCCGCAGTATCAATAAAATTTACCCCTGCAGCAAAGGCGTTGCGCACAACGTCAGCACCTTCTTGCAGAGGCATTTTAGCTTGTAGAGGACCAACCGTGAGGCCTCCAAAGCACAGTCGAGATACATTTAGCTTTGTATTACCAAGCAGCCTGTATTCCATACTATTTATCCTTGAGATATGCTCGCACCAACTCTTCTAGCAGTTCATCTCTTTCTAACTTTCGAATTAAACCACGAGCATTATTATGACTAGTAATATAGGTAGGATCCCCTGATAAAAGATAGCCTACAATTTGGTTAATAGGATTATATCCCTTCGTCACTAAAGACTGGTAAACGGTTTTAATCACCATCGCCGCATTACTTTCTTCATTTTCTACGCGAAACATCATCGTTTCTTCTGTTATATTGGCCATTGAGCATCCTCCTCCCCTGATAGTATCTCCATCTTTATACCACTATATTCTACCTTGACTAGTTTTTTCCTCTAAAAAAAGAAAATAAATTAAAAACTATACTTAGAGTAAGCAACTTACTCTAAGTATAGCTCTAGCACTTTATTTGATTTGATTTGTAATAACTTCCCGACCCGCCTCTAGAGCCTCAGAAAGTTTTTCTGGTTGTTTGCCACCGGCTTGCGCCATATCGGGCCGGCCACCACCACCGCCCCCAGCAACTTTGGCAACCTCTTTTACAATATTACCAGCATGGATACCGTTAGCAATGGCTTCCTTCGTTGCCATAGCAACAAAATTAACCTTATCACCATTGATGGTCCCAAGAGTTACAACGCCGCATTTTAAACGATTACGCACCAAGTCTGCGACGGTACGCAAACCATCCATATCAGCACTACTGACCTCTCCGACTACGACTTGCACACCATTTATTTCTTTTGCATTTGCTAGCAATTGCTCTACCTCAACCTGTGCTTGTTTGGTATTGATAGCTGCCAATTCTTGTTCTAATTCCTTTACTTTACCAATCACATGATCTAAGCGGCTAAGCACTTCTTCCGGACGAGTCTTTAGCATCATTGCTGCATTTACCAGTAGATTTTCTCGGTTCTTCACATACTCCATAGCGCCTGTTCCCGTGACAGCTTCAATGCGTCGAATACCCGAACCAATACCCGCTTCGCTGACAATTTTTAAGAGTCCAATCTCCGCAGTATTTTCTACATGACTGCCGCCACAAAGCTCTGTACTTACATCAGCAACCTTTACGACACGCACCAAGTCCCCGTATTTTTCGCCAAACAGGGCAAGAGCTCCCATTTCTTTGGCTTTATCTTGAGTTGTTTCCATAATATCTACCCCAATATTCTCAAAGATAGCATCATGTACAATTTTCTCGACACGTCCTAATTCTTCGGCTGTAACTGGTGAAAAATGTGAAAAATCAAAACGTAATCTCTCTGGAGTTACAAAAGATCCGGCTTGATTGACATGAGAACCAAGAACTTCTTTTAAAGCAGCATGTAATAAATGGGTAGCGGTATGATTGCGTGCAATATGACGCCGTCTGTTACGATCAACCTTTACGACAACCTCATCTTTAACTTTCAAGGAGCCCTCTGTCACATTCCCTAAATGATAGACTGTACCATTTAATAGTTTTCGAACCGTAGTAATTTCTATTTTTCCTAATGGACCTTCCATAAAGCCAATGTCGCCAACTTGTCCGCCACCCTCAGCATGAAAAGGGGTAATATCTAAAATAATACCAATTTCTTCCCCATCATGAACTTCTTCCACAACAAGACCATCTTTCCAAAATACAACCACCTTAGCATTTGTTGCTTGTTCATTGACGCTAAGTTCTACCGTATTGATTTTGCTTAAGTCTGGCAACACAACTTGTTCTTCACTTGCCTGACGACCAGCCCGTGCCCGTTCTCGTTGTTCTTTCATGGCAGCATCAAAAGCTTCTTTATCAAGCTCTATACCCTGTTCTTCCACAATCTCTAGGGTAAGTTCCCAAGGAAAACCAAAGGTATCATATAATTTGAAAACAGTAGCGCCATCGAGCATAGCGATATTGCCTTCTTTTAATACTTGAATATGCTTATTTAATAATTCCATCCCTTGTACCAAGGTAGTTTGAAAGCGTTCTTCCTCTAATTGGATTACTTTTTTGATATAAGCTTCTTTTTCCCCTAGATCAGGATACGCCTCTGCAAAAATTCCTACGACAACATCAACCATAGGAACTAAGAACATTTTATCAATTCCAAGTAGTCGTGCATGACGGACAGCCCGGCGTAAAATACGGCGTAGTACATAGCCACGTCCTTCATTGGATGGCAACACACCATCGGCAATCATAACCGTCATACTACGAATATGGTCTGCAATAACCTTTAAAGAAACATCAATTTTTTTCGAGCAACCATATTCCACATTCGCCACGGTGGCAGCATGTGCAATCAAGGGGAACAAAAGATCCGTTTCAAAGTTAGAGGGTTTATTTTGTAATACAGAAGCAATACGTTCAAGACCAGCCCCTGTATCAATATTTTTCTTCGCTAGAGGCGTATAATTGCCTGCTTCATCCCGGTCATACTGGGTGAATACTAAATTCCAAATTTCTAAATAACGGTCACAATCACAACCTACCGCACAATTTGGACTGTCACAGCCTCTTTCTGGGCCTAAATCAAAATAAATTTCAGAGCAAGGGCCACAAGGACCAGGACCAATCTCCCAAAAATTATCTTCCATGCGAATAATGCGCTCAGCTGGTATGTTAATCTCTTTATTCCAAATGTCAAACGCTTCATCATCTTCCGTATGAATCGTTATCCACAATTTATCAATTGGCATTTCTAAATGCTTAGTAAGAAACTCCCACGCCCAAGCAATGGCTTCTTTTTTAAAATAATCACCAAAAGAGAAATTTCCAAGCATTTCAAAAAAAGTATGATGACGTGCTGTACGGCCTACATTCTCAATATCTCCCGTGCGTATACACTTTTGACTTGTACTAATACGCGGATGAGGCGGATTCATTTTTCCTGTAAAAAAAGGTTTGAATGGCGCCATACCAGCACCAACGAGGAGCAAGGTTGGATCATTTTCTGGGATCAAGGGATAGCTTTGTAGTATTAAGTGATCTTTATTAGCAAAAAATTGCAACCATTTTTTGCGTAATTCATTTCCTGTCATATAATTCAAGTTCATCTACCTCCAAATTGTTAGGGATACCCATGCTCGCAATTATACATAATTTATCTTACAGTGTCAATAAATGGTGATTATAGTAGTACTTTGAATATATGTTGTACGAAAACCTTGGCAATTGCAGCAACAGGTACACCAAGGAGCATCCCTGCTAGACCCGCAACTTCACCGCCTACAAAGACAAAAAAAATCACACTTAAAGGATGTAGCCCAATGTTTTCACCAATAATTTTCGGATGAATGATATTGCCTTCTATTTGTTGGATAACAACAAATAAAAGTATTACTTTTGCGGTGAGCCATGGAGATTGTAATATCGCTAGTAGTACTGCCGGTGCAGCACCTATAATGGGTCCAAAGTAAGGAATTATATCAAAGATAGCTGCCAATAAGCCAATCATGAATATAAATTTCAGTTGCAAAAAATATAACCCTATCGTAACAAAAATACCAACAATACAGGCTACTGTCAACTGCCCGCGAATAATTCCACTCAGAACTTTATCCACATCTTTAAAAAACAAAGTACTCTCTGTCCGCCAGCGTCCTGGTATTAATAATAATAATTTTTCTTTAATTTCATACCAATCATGAAGTAAATAAAAGGCTAAGATAGGACTAATCATAAGGCCAATAGAGTTTTGTATTAGGTAAATAACACTATTTACAAGGTGACCAATAAATTCTTGCAAATCCTTTTCCATACTTAACAATGCTTCATCAATGGCCAGTCGCAAAGAATAAGGTAGGGCTGAATTTTGATACTGGGATTGGATTTGAATAAAAAATTCATCAATGCGGTCGACGATTAAGGGTAAATCTTTGGAGAAACTTTCTAAATCTCTTAGTAGCAGGGTAAATAACTTAGCACCGCAAAAAATACTAAGAGTAAGTAGCAAGGTATAAATAAGAAAAATTGCCCATACTCTTTTGATGCCCTTTTTCTCCACGTAGCAGACGGCTGGATTTAGTAGATATGCTATGAATAAGCCAATGACAAAAGGATAAAGGGCATGACGAACTACCCACAGAAAATAACAGACTGCAGCTATCCCACAGATTAAAA
>JAPUES010000260.1 GCA_027492445.1 Sporomusaceae bacterium
ATTCTGTAAGCAAAAGCGGCTAAGCCAAAGGCCGCCGCTATCATTACTACTTGGCTGATTTTTCTTTCATAACCTGGATTGCTTTTTCTAATTGTATATCTTTTGAGGCCCCTAGTTCCATTTCCACTTTAATATCAGGTTCAATCCCAATACCATCAATGGACCGATCACTAGGTGTTAAATATTTGGCTATGGTCATTTTAATAGCGCCGCCATCAAATTTCAGTACGGTTTGTACAGAACCCTTACCATAAGTCTTAGTACCAATAAGGGTACCAACACCTGTATCTTGAATGGCTCCTGATACAATCTCTGAAGCACTAGCACTGCCCCCATTAACAAGAACGGCTACTGGATATTTCACTGCTCCTAAACTCGAGGAATGAACTTCCCGGTGACCATCCCTTGCCACAACAGATACGACAGGGCCCTTGGGGACGAAGAAATTAGAGACCTTAACGCTTTCTTGTAAAAGACCACCAGGATTATCACGAAGATCTAGCACAATAGCCTGCATACCTTCTTTTTCTAGTTCTTTATATTTTTGAGCAAAGTCACTACCTGTATTTTCATTAAACATGGAAATACGAAGATAAGCAATCTTATCAGGCAGCATTTTCCCTGATACGGTTTTAATTTGAATGTTAGAGCGAATTATAGCATATTCCTTAACAGCTTCGTTGCCGCGACGGATTCCTAACACTACGGTTGTTCCCTCTGGTCCGCGAATTTTACTGACAGCCTCATCAAGAGCCATATTATTACTATCTTTGCCATCAATTTTTATAATTTGATCGCCGCTTTCAATACCTGCTTTATCACTAGGCGTACCTTCAATGGGAGAAACAACAGTCAAGGTTTTATCTTTCATACCAATAACAATCCCTACACCGTTAAAGGAACCTTCTGTTTCAATCATAAATTCCTTATACATCTTAGCATCCATATAAATGGAATGAGGATCACCTAAAGAATTGACCATTCCCTTTACAGCACCTGCGATTAATGTGTCTATGGGCACTGGTTCAACATAGCGTTCTTTCACTATTTCTAAGGCCCGGAAAAATTTAAGAGAACTCATAATATCATTGGACTTACCATTCAAAAGATATAGAAATCCGCCTGCCGTTGCAGTAAAGGTAAATACCACCAATAATATGGCACCAAAAATAACGTTGCGCCGACTCAATATAACACCCCAATTCGAGACCTGGGCTTTGCCCAATTCTTCGATAATCCTAATACCTTCTGTTCCTATACCTAACTATATGCCAAAACTTCATAAAATATTCTATAGATTGTAAGGGCACCCACAAGGGTACCCTTACTGTAACACAACTCTTTATGGTAGATAGTTCATCGGACTTACTGGTGAACCATCTTGGCGTACTTCAAAATGCAGATGCGGTCCAGTGGAGTAGCCTGTAGAGCCTACTTGTGCAATCATTTCACCTTTACGCACACGTTGTCCTTCACTCACTACAAGTTCAGAATTATGACCATATAAGGTAGAGATACCATTACCATGTTCAATAATTACTGCTTTACCATAACCGCCCATCCAGTCGGCAAAAATAATGACGCCCCCATCCGCCGCTAGCACAGCATCACCATAGTCAGCTCCAATATCAATACCGCTATGATAGCGTTGTGTGCCGAAAATAGGATGTGTACGCCAGCCAAATGGCGAAGTGATAGGGCCTTCCGCAGGCCATAGCATAGAGCCCGTACTACCGCTTGGTCCACTGCTTGCCGATTGATTACCCCGAATCATCTGTTCAATACGGCGGGAAGTTTCTACTAGTTCCTGATAAGCACGTTCTGCAGTATCTCGTTCACCAACGGCCTCCGCTAGTACTTTTTCTTGAGCTCTTTTACTAGTTTCAATAATTATTTTCTTTTCTTCGGCTGCTTGCTTTAAGCTTAAAATCGATTCCCGATCACGATCGAGCTGTTCCTTGGTATCAAGGACCAACTGTCGTTCTGCTCTAATCTTAAAAATCAAATCAAGATCTTTATTAATCACTCGTTTTAACAAATCAGCACGAGTTGTAAAATCCCTAAAATCATTAGCCCCGAGCAGTACATCCAAATAACTTAACTGACCATTCTGGTAAATATCACGAATACGAGTGTTTAAAATAACACTCCGCTGGGCTAATTTCTTTTCTGCGACTGCCAACACTACGGTATTTGCCTCAATCTGTTCTTCCGTCGCAGTTAACTTTTCTTGAATACTCTTAAACTCGCCTTGGGCTTTTTCTAGCTCACTTTGCACTCTTTGCAGTTGATCGGATACACTATCAACTTTCTGCTGGGCAGCAGCGGTTTTTCCCTGCTGAGCCTGCATCTGTTGCTGAACTTGTTGTTGTTGTTCTCCTAGTTCATTTGCCAGTACAGGACCAACGACCATTAGTACCATCAAAAAAACCAGTCCACAAGCAAGATACTGTCGAATCTGTAACATGAAACGCCTCCTACTATACTCTCATAAACTTTCTAAGAGATATGGTACTTCCTAAGGCACCAATACCCGCGCCAACAAGAAGTAATAAAATGCTAATATTGGTAATAAAAGGATATTGAGGAATTAGTGGTAAAAATGCTAAGGATTCATAAACTTGATGAATCAAAGCACCATAGGTTCGATTGAGAAGCACCACAGCTACTAAGGCACCGCCAAAGCCTAAAATAATACCCTCTAACAAAAAGGGCCAGCGAATAAACCAGTCTGTCGCACCTACATATTTCATAATACCAATTTCTTTACGACGAGCAAATACGGTGATACGAATAGTATTTGAAATAATAAACAAGGCGGCTAAGGCCAAGAAACCAATGAGTATCACACCAAAAATTCGTATCATTTTTGTTAAGGAAAATAGTTGTTCTACTACTTCCTGACCAAATTTAGCATTCTCTACCCCTTTAAACTGAGAAATAGTCTGTGCTACAGGCTTGACTCGCTCAGGCTTATCCATTTTCACTTCAAAAGCATTAGGCAGAGGGTTATTCCCATCAAGGGCTTGTAAAATGCTTTGTTGCTCACCTAGGCGTTCTTTAAAGCGATTCATCGCTTCTTCCTTATCAATAAAAAGCACCTGGTTTACACCAGGGATTTTCGTAATACGAGTCCCCACTTCACGAATTTCCACATCACTAAGTCCTTCCTGTAAATACACGGATACCTGTACCTGTGATTCTAAGTTAGAAGCCATATTATTCAAATTAAGAACCATAATGAGGAACATGCCCAAAATTAACAGGGACAAAGCAACTGTAGTAATGGATGCAATGCTCATTAATCCATTTCGTTTAAGGGAAATAACCGCTTCCTTTATAAAATACTCCATTGTTCTAATCTTCATAACCATATACCCCTTTGGCCTCGTCCCGTGCGATGGTACCATTTTCAATTGCAATCACACGTCTTTTCATAGCATCAACTACCGTCTTATCATGGGTAGCCATGACAATTGTTGTTCCGCCCTTATTAATGCGCAAAAAGATTTTCATAATTTCCCAAGAGGTTTCAGGGTCAAGGTTGCCAGTGGGTTCATCGGCAATCACCACTACGGGATTATTAACAATCGCCCTTGCTATGGCAATCCGTTGTTGTTCACCACCTGATAATTCATTGGGAAAACTGCTTGCTTTATGCCGCAGTCCTACTAAATCTAGTACATTGATAACTCTTTTTTTTATCTCCCGATGAGATGCCTCAATCACTTGCATAGCAAAAGCTACATTTTCATAGACAGTTTTATTAGGCAATAAACGATAATCTTGAAAGATAATTCCTAGATTCCGTCTTAGATAAGGTACCTCAGAGGGCTGAAGCTCACCAACATTACGACCATTGACGGTTAATTCACCTTGGGAGGGCAGTTCTTCCCGAAAAATTAACTTTATAAAGGTAGATTTACCAGCACCGCTTGGCCCTACCACAAATACAAAATCACCTTTAGGAATGTCAACGGTAATATCAGAGAGGGCGACACAGCCATTATCATATACTTTAGAAATACCCGACAAATGAATCAATATATAGTCACGCTCCCTACCAATAGCCAAGTTTAATCATATATACTAAAACTTTGACATTTTTCACAAAATCCCTCTTTTATTTATAATCTTTTTCAAAAACCTTCATTTAAAATTTTGATAATATATAAGGTGGTTCCACTTAATACCACAATTAATCCTAGATACCACCAAATTACTGTTAGTCTTTCCCTTATTGTCAATTTATAATAGAAGGACGAAACAGCCCCCTCATTATTGTGCCACACTTTTACCAAAGAAACCATTAAAATGATAAAAACAAACACATTATAGGTATAAATAAAAAGCAGACCCATAATAATACTGCCTAGCCACCAAAGACGTGGAGAAATAGCAGCAGCGATGCGGCCGCCATCTAACGGGTCACAAGGGATGAGATTAAATAAATTTAATAAACAAGCGGTATAAGATAATACTAACATCAATTGATTATTAGACCAGAAGTACAATGCTAAACACAGTAACGCACTAAGGGTGCCGATGGCCGGTCCGCCAATTGCGACATTGGCTTCTACTTTTGCATTGCTCGGCAAATCTTTAATACCAATCACTGCGCCAATAAAAGGAATAAAGATTGGGCTGGAAACTCGAAGCCCAGCTACTTTTGCCGCAATGAAATGACCATATTCATGCACCAAGAGGAGCATTACAAAGCCTACTGCAAATTTCAAACCAAAAGCAGCAGCATATACAATAATTGAAAGTAACATGGATAGGCCCATGGCAAGCATTGGTCCTATCTTCAGCATGGCAATGCAGCTTGCCACACAGATGATTCCCCGCTTAATAACACGTTGACCACAGCTGACAATCTGCCATGTTCCCATACTCTTTCCTCCTCAAAAACAAAAAACGACTCTCTACATGTCTATGCATGAGAGAGTCGTTTTAGTGGTAGTATGCTTATTTTTTACGGCTAATTACCTTGCGAACAGCAAGAACAATATCCTCTGCCGTTAAGTGATATTTCACTAGCAAAGCCTCTGGAGTACCGGATTCACCAAAAGTATCCATAACACCTACCCGCTCCATAGGAACAGGATTATTTTCTACTAGAACTTCCGCTACAGCACTGCCCAGTCCACCGATAATGCTATGTTCTTCACAAGTAACAACGGCTCCTGTATCTTCAGCCGCTTTGCAAATAGCGTCTTTATCAATGGGTTTAATGGTGTGGAAGTTTAGTACTCTAACGGAAATGCCTTCCTTACCAAGCATTTCGGCAGCAACTTTTGCCGGTGCTGTCATAATACCTGTCGCCATAATTGTTGCATCTTTACCATCCACTAGCTGCACAGCTTTACCATGTTCAAATTTATAATCAGCAGTGAATAAGTCTGGCACAGACATTCTCCCTAAACGGATATACACAGGTCCATGATATTCAGCAGCAAAGGTTATAGCCTTACGAGTCTCCTCCGCATCGGCGGGTACAATTACTGTCATATTAGGAATACTGCGCATCAAAGAAATATCTTCAATGGCTTGATGGGATGCACCATCCTCGCCTACTGTAAGCCCTGCATGAGTAGCAGCAATCTTAACATTAAGCTTTGGATAGCAAATTGAATTGCGTACCTGCTCAAAAGCCCGACCAGCAGCAAACATCGCAAAAGTAGATACAAAGGGAATTTTACCAGCGGCTGCTAGCCCTGCTCCAACCCCCATTAAATTTTGCTCTGCAATACCAACATTAAAAAATCGTTCTGGAAAAGCCTTAGCAAAAACAGCTGTCTTCGTGGATTTTGACAAATCCGCATCTAAGACTACAATATCTTGATGTTTCTTCCCAAGTTCTTTTAATATTTCCCCATATGCTTCACGAGTTGCTAACCCCATTTTAAACACCCCTTCTCAAGTTACATAGAAAACTTGGCTTGCACCAAGCCTTAGTTGC
>JAPUES010000261.1 GCA_027492445.1 Sporomusaceae bacterium
GAGCAGAGGACTGAAAATCCTCGTGTCGGCAGTTCGATTCTGCCCTGAGGCACCATCTCCGGTTCACTAGCTCAGTTGGTAGAGCACCTGACTTTTAATCAGGGTGTCCCGCGTTCGAGCCGCGGGTGAGCCACCATTTTCTGGCCCGTTGGTCAAGCGGTCAAGACACCGCCCTTTCACGGCGATAACGGGGGTTCGATTCCCCCACGGGTCACCATTCCGGGCGATTAGCTCAGCCGGGAGAGCGCCTGCCTTACAAGCAGGATGTCGGCAGTTCGATCCTGTCATCCCCCACCAACGCATAGTAGATTCCATGCTTATTATAAGCATGGAATTTTTTTAATAAGAATTAACAGAATATTAAAAAAATACATAACTTACCTAGGAAAATTAGCAGGATTTTGAAGAAATGAAGTAGAAGTGACGTAATAAGAATGGCTAGAGCCGGGGAATTTTTGAATGGGGGGTGTAGGGAATGGAAAAACAACGTGTTCCTATTATTGTTCAATTAGCAGGTATGTTTGCTCTTGTCTCCATATTATTTGTATCCGTTTTAACGTATACTCTTTATCAATTTAGGCAAGCTGGGCAAGAGGCCGAAATTATTGTAACACAAACATCGGTAAGATTAGTTGTTGTTAAAAATGCGCATACGGATTTTACAAGATCCCTCCTTGATATGCGTGGCTTTTTATTTTATCCTGATGGAGCTAGTGTGTATGAACAAGGCTATCGAGATAAAATTGCTAAAAGTTTAGCAGCAATAAAGGAAGTTAAGCCCCAGCTAGTAATTCCAGAAGCTCGTGCGACAGCAGAAAAAGTAGAAGGACTTTTGTCAGACTATATCTCATATGCTGATACGCGCTTGATACCTGCGAAAAAAAGCAATGCACCTAATTTTACGCAAATTACAGGAGAAGGTAGGCAAAAAGTACAGGATATTGATTTGCAATTTTCCAACTTAGCGGATATCCAGAAAAAATATTTAGATAGTCAAGGGATGGAAGTATTGGAATCATCCAGAAAAAGCGTTACCTTGGCGATGATTACTAGCTTCTTCATATTTCTAGTGGTTATTGGATTAGTATTCTGGTATAGCCGTAATATGTCTAGGAGAATCGGAACCCTTAGTCATGATTTGACGGAAGTCGGCAAACTAGATCTTACCGGACAAGATTTGCAAGTAACCCGTAATGATGAAATTGGTGATATGGCCCTTACCATTATTGAAATGCGCAAGTCACTAAGGGACTTTGTAAGACATATTGGTGACAACAGTCAAACGCTAGCAGCATCCAGTGAAGAAATAAGTGCTTCGGTGTCAGAACACCTAAGGTCTGTTAATATAGTGGCCCAAAGTATTAATGACATTGCCAAAGGTGCTTCTCAAAATTCTGATAACATTAATAATATTTCAGCTACCTTAGAAGAAATATCAGCTGGATCCGAGCAAATTAGTGCAGGCGCCAATGAAGTGAATGCAAGTACCCATAATGCCGTAGCAGAAGCCGGAAAAGGAATGGGGATGCTAGCAGAACTAGTTAACCAAAATGAAAATGTAAATCAATCTATGAATGAGATTACCGTTGTAACAACGAGTCTTTCCCAAGGATCAGAAAAAATTAAAGGTATTGTCAATGTAATTAATGGAATTGCCGCCCAAACCAATCTCTTGGCTTTAAATGCAGCCATTGAAGCAGCGAGAGCAGGTGAGGCGGGCCGTGGTTTTGCAGTGGTAGCAGACGAAGTCCGAAAATTAGCTGAGCAAAGTGCTGATGCAACCAAAGACATTGCGATAATAATTTCGAATATGGGCGATGAAATTAATACAGCTGTTGCCACGGTAGAAAGGGCCAATAAGGAAGTCTTAAAAGGAAAAGAGTCAACCCTCACTACACAGCAAGGCTTTAAAGTCATTATCGAGCGCCTAGAAGGAGTGAGAAATGGTATAGAGCAAATTGCAGTTGCCGTTGATGAAACGGCCAAAGGGACGCAAACGATGGTCGTTAGTGTAGAAAACATTAGTACTGTAGCTCATAAAACCCTTTCAAATTCGGAAGCAGTAGCAGCATCGGCGGAAGAACAAAACGCAGGAATGCATGAGATTAATACGAATGTAGTCAACCTATCAAATCTAGCAACTGAGATGATGGAATCTGTAAGCAAATTTAAGGTATAAGCATGAGAAAGGGCTCTGCCAATGGCGAGTCCTTTTAATTTTGCTTAAAAAAGATAAAAAAATCATAAATAGACAAAAGTAGTCATTATCTCTAAAGGATTTTTAAAGAACAACAAAGAAAGGAAATAAATGGCAAATGCGTAAAATAACATTGTACATATTTGTGAGATTAAAAAGGGGTTGATATTTTCGTGGAGTACGGGGAGATTATCCATGTGGAAGAATATACAGATATTAATAGCAAGTGGCTATATTATAAACCATCCGCAAAATCAAAAGAATCATTAGCACTTTTACAAGGTACACTTAATGCAACTGCTGATGGCATTGTTGTTATAGATTGTAAGGAGAATATCTGCATCTATAACTGCAAATTTATAGAAATGTGGAATATAGATGAAAAAGTTTTAATTGCCAGGGATCAGTGTAAGCTAATAACATTGATGCTAAAACAGTTAAAGAATCCTGAAGAATATATTATAAGGGAAAAGGAATTATATATATACCCGACAAAAGAAAGCTACGATGTATTTGAACTTAAAGATGGAAGATTTATCGAGCGCTATTCTAAGCCCCAAAGATTCGATAATGACATTGTAGGCAGAGTTCTCAGCTTTCGTGATATTACCAAACAAAAACAATCGGAAAAGAAAATGGCGAATTTGGAAAGACTGAATTTAGTCGGAGAAATGGCTGCCGGGATTGGCCATGAAGTGCGAAATCCAATGACAACCATTCGAGGCTTTTTGCAAATGCTAATTAATAAACAAGAATGTATAAAATACTGGGATTATTATAAATTAATGATTGAAGAATTAGATCGTGCTAACGGGATTATTACAGAGTTTTTATCACTAGCTAAAGATAAAATAATTTCTCGTCATCTAAAAAACATTAACGATATAATAAATTCATTAATACCGCTAATTGAAGCTGATGCAATTATAAGTAATAAATATATAAAATTAGAATTATCTCCAATACCAGAGCTATACTTAGATGAAGCAGAAATTCGCCAGCTCATTCTCAATATAGTGCGCAATGGCCTAGAGGCTATGTTGCCAGGAGGTTATCTAACCATTAAAACATATCTAGAACAAGAGGCAATCGTCTTAGCTATTATCGATCAAGGCACGGGCATTGTTCCTGAAGTGCTTGATAAAATTTCTGCACCCTTTTTCACTACCAAAGATCAAGGAACAGGCTTAGGATTATCCATTTGTTATACGATTGCAGCGCATCATAATGCTGTCGTAGATGTAGAAACCAGTGGACAAGGAACTACTTTTTTCATTCGATTCCCACGAATCGAAGCTCCTGTACTTTGTGCAAATTGACGAAGGATTTTTCTTTATAGAGAATATTATGATTATATTCTTTTCACAAGGCATGAGATATGTGGTATAATATAAGAAATGCCAACAGGGAGAATATGTATGAAAACGAAATATTTTTCGAATTCCAGTGAAGAAACATTAGAAGATTTGAAAGAAAATGTAAATAAATGGATTCTATCTCGTAAGAACATTCAAGTAATCGATATGAAAACCAGTGCCCCATCGAAGACCGTTCCACCTGAGTTTTTTATCTGTTTGTCTTATGATGACAAACTGCCAGCAAGGGTAGCCAATGGTTCAGCCCCTGTAGCAAAAAGACGATTTTAAAAGCAAGAAGAACCACTCATTTTGACTGAGTGGTTCTTTTATATTGGGGTGAAAATAAATTTTTAATTTAATCCGTGATGTTAATTTTAACAGAGTTTGGTGGTTGGATTTCCGCTTTGGGAATGATGATTTCTAGAATACCATCTTTAAAAGCAGCGGTTATCTTATCCGTCACCAATTCATCTTTAAAAGCAATAGACCGAGAAAAATTACCCATGCGCCGTTCTTGCAATAAATACCGTTCTCCCTTATTTTCATTCTCTGTGGAATAGGATCCTTTGACGGTAAGTACATTATCTGTTAGTTGAATGTCGACATCCTTTTTGTCAATCCCTGGTAAATTAGCCTTTACAATATACTCTTTACCTTGATCAATGACATCAATGGGCATGGTATGAGACAAGAGGTTCATATTGTGGTTGGTTATGTCGCTAAGAGGCGACAATACACCAGTTCCCCAAAAATTATCAAATAAGTCATTGATACTTTTGCGGAACAATGTTGGAGTGTTGTAATCACTTCTTCTGATAACGTTTGACATAATAAAAGCCTCCCTTTAGTTTGATTTGTTTTTGTAAATTGTTAGCACTCTCTTTTGATGAGTGCTAACTCTAGTTATATAATAACTAGAGTTATAAACAAAATCAAATTTGAAATTATCCTAATTTTTAAGATGATAAACGCTGGTAAGAAATTATATAAAAATAGCTCATGTAAGCGCAAAAAAGCGTTCAGTTATTCTTGTTTTCACAACTTTTCTAGTAGCAATCACCAGTAAGGAAATGGCTTCTATTCCTTGCTATTGCTATGTTAGTATGGTATACTGAATAACGTTAGAGAGTAGATAATCTCCTAACCTTTAAGCGGGTGTAGCTCAGTGGTAGAGTACCGGCTTCCCAAGCCGTGGGTCGAGAGTTCGAATCTCTTCACCCGCTCCAGTAAATTCAAGCCTTCCGGCGTTTTGTCGGAAGGCTTTTTGATATTCTAGAGCAGTTGCGGACCGATTTGCGGACCGATTGATAAAAAAGTGCGGTAACGGGATCGGCTGTTAATGCTTTTGACAAATCCACTTTCTATGGATTTACCTAGGCGAATAATGGCAAATTCATAATGGACTAACAAAAAAATGCCATCCTGATAGGATGGCGTTTTTTTAATCGACAGTTTTAACTTTACGGGTGAACATCCCGTCCAGCACTTTAACCACCTCTGCCTGCATCTCTGGCAGCACGTGAGCGTAGGTATCCTGAGTCATCGCTACGGTGCTATGCCCCAAACGCTCTGAGACGACCTTAACTGGAATTCCTTTAAGCAGCAGTAGTGTTGCGTGCGTGTGGCGAAGGTCATGAAACTTGAAGCTTTCTGGAGCATGGATCTGTTTCAGCAAGGGTTTAAAATACCGTGACGTAAAATTACTTGTATTGAATACCCCGCCAAACTCACCGGTTATAACTAGATTAAGTGGGGACCATTGATCCCCGAGTAAATGTTTCCTCCAGTCTTGCAGTTTTTTATACTTTTGCAGTTCTGCAGTCACATCGGGAGACAAAGGGATCTGTCGGCGTGAGGATTTAGTCTTTGGCTCTTCGAAATTCACTCCTGCACGGCTGGTGACCAAAGATCTTTTGACGTATATTATCCCCTTGGTTACATTAACCGAGCTCCATGATAAGCCGAATATTTCCCCTAGCCGCATTCCGGTTCCTAGTGCCAATAGAATCGCCATATAAGTGCTGTGATGGACGATATTGGACATAGGTATCTGGACATATTTCCCCGTCTTAGTCGCTTGATCTTTCGCCTTGGCCGCTCTTATAGCACATTCTCGATCAGCAGCTAAGGCCGCCGCATACGCCGCAGCGGTTAGACTATCTGCCTGTGACTCGGTCAATGGTTGGATATCGGACTTCACTAACTTGATAGGCTTTGTTTGCTTGACCGGATTCTTTAGCAGCATGTCCGATTTAATTGCTTGCTCGATGCACATGCTTAAGTAACGGCGTGTGGCTTTGACTGTGCTGGATGATAACCCAGTACCCTTTTTTCCTCCGCTGACAAGCAATTCATTAAATAGTGATGTCAGTTGCGTCTCGCGGACTTGACGGAG
>JAPUES010000262.1:0-4315 GCA_027492445.1 Sporomusaceae bacterium
TTGGCAACAAGATTATCATTGTTTATTAAAAGCTTTAGATGAACAATTACCCCTCGAAGCTAGAAAGGATTTGACCTTTGAATTAATCTCCCATCGTTTTACCAAACGTGCCAAAAGCAATATTCTTGCCTTATTTCCCAACACTACCTTGCCATTAGAAGAAGATAACCGGAAATATAAATACGGACAATTTGGCTACGGCAAATATATTTATCATAGCCAAGAAATGACTGAAATGAAGAACTATTTAACTACCGAACTTGCAAGGTTTTTTCCTCAGGCAACTGTAGAGTATTTTGTTTAACTAAAAAAAATCCCCTAGCATAGTTTTGCGATACCCATGTACCGCAAGCTATGGTAGGGGACTTTTATTTTAATCTACGGATTTACTTTTTCTCTAAACGTGCGTTTTCCATCTTTTAGCTCAATGACAACAGCACTTTTAATAGGATTGTGATTGGCATCAAGTGTCATAATGCCTGTTACAAGTTGTAGGTCTTTTGTTTGTTCTAGGGCTTCTTTAATTTTTACTGGTTCTGCGCTATTAGCGCGTTTAATTGCATCAATCAGCATTAATGTAGTGTCATAACCAAGTGCTGCAAAGGCACTAGGAGCTTCATTATATTCTTTTTTGTAAGCCTCAACAAATATATTGACTCGTTGCTCACTGTCTTCTGGTGAATAGTGATTACTGAAAAAAGTATTATTTAAGGCCGCAGGACCAGCGATTTCAGATATTTTTGCATTATCCCAGCCGTCAGTACCTACGATTGGTGCTGTAATTCCAATTTCACGAGCCTGTTTTACAATTTTACCTACTTCTTCATAATAGGCAGGAAGAAAGATAATATCTGGATTTATGGATTTAATTTTAGTTAATGCAGCTTTAAAATCTTGATCTTTTTGTAAGAAAGCTTCTTTGCCAATTACTGTTCCGCCAACTTTTGCAAAGCTTTCTGCAAAGGATTCTGCTAAGTTTTTCGAGTAATCCGAACTACTATCTACATAAATAACTGCTGTTTTTGCTTTTAATGTTTTACTAGAGAAATTAGCCATAATAACACCTTGGAAAGGGTCAATAAAGCAACCACGGAAGGCATAAGGTCTTACTTTGTTACTATCATCAACAGTGATTTTCGCATTCGTGCCTGTTGGTGTAATAAGAGCAATTTTATTATCTTGGGCAATTTGCACGGAAGCAAGTGCATTAGAACTAGTAACAGGTCCTAGCATTGCTACAACTTTATCTTGCGTAATTAATTTAGTGGTAGCATTCCCAGCTTCTGAGGCTTCCGATTTATTATCGGCTTGTACTAGGACAATTTTTTTACCAAGAACTCCGCCTGCATTATTCACTTCTTTAATGGCTAGTAACATACCATTGAGAGTTTGCTTGCCATAATCAGCAACACCACCCGTCAACTCCATGTTAGCTCCGATTTTAATTTCTTTGTCATTACTACTTGTTGTAGCTGCGCCGCAACCAGTCAGTAAAGTAGCTAGCATTACTACGCTAGCCATTAAGGCTACCCATTTCTTTACCATTATGCATCCCTCTTTTGTCAAAATATTTTCGTTCAAAAAAACAGTCAGCGCTACTTATAAAATTGTCCCCTCATATATGACAACTTCAATATTCAGTTTACAAGTTGTCAAAATAAAAGTTAATTTTATACCTCTACTCACTCCTTTTTTACCACTAAAACCTATTATATGACCCTAAATGCCCCCTGTCAATAGATATTTAAGTTTTTAGTCCTTTTCAGGTAAACATTTGTATCCAAGGCAATTCCATGCACCAATTCCCCTCTCTAGAACTTCCTTGTTGATTGACCACCTGTATAATTTTCAAATTACTAAGAAATTAAATCTTAATCTATTACCTTCTTACGTAATATACAAAAAAATAAGCCTTAACCTTTCAAAGGTTGCAGCTTATTTTCATCATTTAGAGTATCATTTTCCCTATATACTGCTAACTAACTTACACTATAACTGTAATTATTATCACAATTATTATCCCAATCATCCTTACCATCATGGAAACATATATTAAGGGTGATCTTTTTGCCTGCAAGCAAGGTTGTTTCAAATGTACCAGTCTCAGTTTCCGTCATTTTAATATTTTGTATGTTTTCCCACTGTTCACCAATTCCTGCATGGGCATAGATCTCAGATGCACCTTTTTGTGCAAGCAAACCACTATACACCAGTTTCACTGATTCCACATTCCCTGATTCTCTTGTTAATAATAGTCCATTATCTTGGTAGTCAGTATAATTTTTCTTTCTGCTTTTCTTGACTTTAACTTCTACTACAGGCGGATTCTCAATTACGGCATTTTTCTTTTTCATAGTTTTTCTCCTTAATTAATCTTTTAATATATATAACATTCTATACATTTTTTCAAATCCCTACCATTCTTTTAAAATAAGTGCCTAATTTTTGAAATTTATAGCTATTTTTCACTTTTCGTCATTGTATTGAAGTCCATACCCTAGAGTAAATAGCGTCTGTCCTTGGCTTTGTATGGGCACAGGCAGTTTTCCAGTTGGACTAAGACTGCCAAAAACCGCTGCCATACCTGCTTTAACATTTGCGGTATTGGCCCCGTATACAGCAAGATAAGCCTTCGTTTCTGGGAGATATAAAATATCATAAGGAGTCCCCATCGCAATAACAATACTCTGTTTCTTGGCCAACTTAGTATACTGTGTAAGTGCGGCAGCAAAACTAGCGGCTGGAGTTTGCCCTGGCGTACGACTGGCTAAGGTAGAACTATAGGTGGCAAGTATAACAGAATCAGCCTCATCGATAAGTGCTTTGTGTCCTGTCGTTAGTTCACTAAGATGTTCATAGGAAATGGTGTTAATTGTAGCCTCTTGCTCTGTGTTTATCTTTATCTGAGTAAGAACCGCCTCTTTCATAACTGCTAGTATGTCTGGTCTTGGGGCAGCTACTACAATCTTACTGCTAGGCTTTATTGTTAGCGGCAGTATATATTCTTCATTTTTTAATAAAGTTACAGCTTCACAAGCCAATTTAAATTCCTGCTCCTTATGTTCCGTGCTGCCTACTATACTTTGCGCGTTAGTAAAGAGTACACTACTTGGAATTACATTGGGAGTAATCCACTGGTGTTTTAAACGCAAAATTCGTTTCACCGATTGATTAATCCTTTCTTCGGAAATAACTCCTGCTTTTACGGCAGCTAGCACTCCCTCGTAGGCCTTAGGTAAGTTACTTGGCATAAGTAAAATATCTGCACCGGCCTCAAGTGCGCCTACTACCGCTTTTTCCGGACCAAAATGTTCTGTAATGGCCTTCATTTCTAAAGCATCAGTAATAATAACACCATCATAGCCATAATTTTCTCTAAGAAGATTCGTTAAAATTTGATGGGAAAGGGTCGCAGGTAAGAACACTGGTTGTCCGTCTTTCTTTGATATCGCCTTAGTATCATCGAATGCAGGAAACGCAACATGAGCAACCATGACCATATCAGTAGCGGAAAGATTCTCGCGAAAGGGCTTTAGCTCCACTGCATTTAAACGGCTTTTTTCATATAAAATAATAGGCAATCCCAGATGAGAATCTACTGAAGTATCCCCATGCCCGGGAAAATGCTTAATGGCTGTCATGACACCGCTGGCATGTAGGCCTCTTAGATACTCCCCTCCCATGGCTGCAACCACTTTTCCATCCGCCCCAAAGGAACGAATACCAATCACAGGATTGTCTTGGTTACTATTAATATCTAAGGAAGGTGCTAAATCAAGATTAATCCCTAATGCCGCTAATTCCCTGCCTAGAATATTTCCTGCTGTATAAGCATTACTCACTGTCCCCGAAGCCCCTAATGCCATATTCCCTGGCAGATTCGTACCAAAATAAAACCGATTGACACGCCCGCCCTCTTGGTCAACAGCAATACATAAGGGAATGGGGCCTGCCGCCTTCTGTAAGTCCATGGTGAGTGTAACCGTTTGCTTTATATCCGTAAAATTTTCAGCAAATAAAATTACTCCACCCAAGTGATATTTTTTTAAGGAGTCCTTTACTGCCTGGGTGACAGCAGTAACTGGCTTACCATCCTCCTGGCGAAAAGCTACCATAAATAATTGCCCAACCTTCTCTTCTAGGTTCATGTGAGCTACGGAATCGTCAATCACGTCTTCCTCAGCAGGACTCACGAAAGGCTGAGCCAACCCCACTGAAAAATGAATAAACACCAGAAAAAACACGATACAGTACCGACACATATTGTACTCTCCTCCATAATATCAAACTAGCCTAGTTCAAAAGTAGTTACGCC
>JAPUES010000262.1:4415-5858 GCA_027492445.1 Sporomusaceae bacterium
TGTCTGATAACAAAAGAATTTTGCGCCATGGTAAACAGCTCCATTCACATAAATTAATTATAATATCTTTGCTAACAAATCCAATTGCTGTACTAGCTAGCAATGTTATTATACAATGAGAACATAAACTTATTAGGAGGAAAGAACTATGACTGTAATGACCGATGTAATCTCCTCAACCTTACTTCTACCAACCCGCCTTGACCATCTTCATCCCCTTCTCGCTTATACCCGAGAACTGGCAAATAACAGCGGATTTTCAAAAAAGGAGCAACATGAATTGGAATTGGCCGTTGAGGAAATATTCACCAACATTATTCAACATGGCTTCGAAAATAACAGCCAAGAAACCTTTCAGGTAACTTTTGAAATAACCGCCACGAAGATTGTGGTGAAATTTTCAGAAAAAGGCTTACCTTTTGACCCTGCACTGTTGCCACACTATTCGCCGCAGCAGGCTACTGAGACTACGAAAGGACTAGGCATCTATTTAGCCCAAAAGTTTGTCGATGACATTACCTTTCGTTATCTAGGGCGCAATGGCAAGGAAACCATTTTGACTAAACTCCTAAGGCAACAACAGATATTGATTCAAGATGCAGTTGCTGAAGCACCTATAAACAAACCCGTGACCGATGTAAAATATCAGATCCGGCCTTTTCAGCCTGAAGATGCCATACCAGTAGCTCGCTGCGCCTACCGTGCTTATGGCTACTCCTACGCCGATCACGTCTATGATTCTGCTCAACTCATCGAGCAAAACAATAGTGGTTCCCTAGCCTCAATTGTTGTTCGGTCCGAAGCTGACGAAGACGCACTCGGCTATGGCGACCTGCGGATCTACGGCGAAATCGCCGAGGCGGAATCCATCTTTATCAAGTCCGAATATCGAAGCACACGAATTTTTCATAAACTTATGCTTGCCCTTGTAGAAGAATGCCGTTGTCGTAATCTACTTGGGGTTTTCTGCCTGTCAGTGACCAACCATATTATTTCCCAAAAAGGCGCCCGTTTTATGGGACTCGTTGATTGTGCCATTCTTCTCGGTTTTATGCCTGATACCGACTTTAAATCCATGTCTATTCAAACTCACCACCGAATTAGTGTGGCCTTGGCCTTTGGCATACTGAAAGACCGGGCGCCAGTTACCCTTTACCCACCAGTCAGCCACCGGGAGATGATTACAAAGATTTATACGGCTTTAAAAGTACCTTTTGTCATCGCTGCTTCTACAAGCATTGTGGGAAATCCTCAAGAATCAACGGTTTACAACCTGGAAATTCAATCCGACATGAATATTGCAATCCTTCGTTTGACAGCTTATGGCCCTGATGCTGCTGCCATTATAAGAGAACAGACCACCCAATGCTGTCGCCAAGCAATTGACATCATCTATCTTTATCTTGACTTACAACATTCGGCTACAATCGACCTAACAGTCGA
>JAPUES010000263.1 GCA_027492445.1 Sporomusaceae bacterium
TATATAATCAAATTACCAAAGAGGGTATAGCTAAGCTTTTTGCTGGTATTAATGGCTATGCTGATGGGGAACAACTACGAGACTTTATTTATGTCAAAGATGTAGTAAAGGTAAATCTGTTCTTCCTAGATCATCCAGAACAAAGTGGTGTATTTAACTGTGGTACAGGCAAGGCGCGCAGTTTTAATGCCGTAGCTAATAGTATTATTGCCGCAAAAAATACGGGAAGAATAAAGTATGTACCATTCCCGGAGCAACTAAAAGGTAAATATCAAAATTATACAGAAGCCGATACAACAAAATTATTGATGGCTGGCTATGACAGTGGGTTTATGGAACTTGAAGCAGCTATTGCAGATTATTGCCAGTATCTTGACAATAATAATGGATATTTATAATAGAGGTATAGTGTATGACAACAAGAAAACCTGCTGTATTCTTTGATCGAGATGGTGTATTAAATGTAGACCATGGCTATACGTATCGCCAGGAAGACTTTGAGTGGATGCCAGGAGCGATAGAAACCATTGGATTTTTTAATAGACATAACTATCATGTTTTTGTGATAACCAATCAAAGCGGCATTGCGCGTGGCTATTATACAGAGCAGGATGTAGAAAAACTTCACCTCTTTATGAATGAAGAACTAGGGAAAGAGGATGCTACTATTGATGCTTTTTACTATTGTCCCCATCATGTAGAGGGCATAGTGACCGAGTACCGGAAGTCTTGTACCTGTCGTAAGCCAAAGCCAGGAATGATTCAGCAAGCAATTAAGGAGTGGTCGGTGGACATAGCGCGCTCCCTTATGATTGGCGACAGAGCTTCAGATATTGAGGCGGCAAAAGCTGCTGGCATAGCGGGTTACTTGTTTACAGGCAATCATTTATATGAGTTTGTCAAGGAAAGGGGTTTACCATGGAAAAACCAATAAATATCCTTTTGACCTGTACAGTCAATCTTGGTGACGTGGTACTAGCCACTAGTGCAGCTGCTCTTATAAAAGAACAGCTACCGAACTGCAGAGTAAGTATGCTAGTTAAAGCTGGTATCGGTGAAATATTGCAACAGCACCCCGTTATTGATGAAATTCTCGTTCTCAATAATAAAGCCAAGAGTAAATCTTGGGGACAGATGTGGCAGTTTGTCAAAGAAATACGTAAACGCCAATTTGATATGAGCATAGCCCTTGATCGTAAACTCCGCCCAGCTTTATTAACTATGCTAGCTGGCATACCCCTTCGTGTGGGCCCAGATAGAGTCTTTGACTACAAGGCTAGTCGGGTTACGATGTTATATAATCGCATTGTAAAAGCACCTGATGATTTTTTACATACTCATCAGGCAGAAATCTTTCAGTCCATTGTAAGACAAGCCTTGAATATTGGTGGAAAAGCAAGGTCGGTCTTAGGAACTATCGGGCAGGAAAGTGTAGACAAGGTAAATGAATTATTGGCAGTTTTACCACAGAAGAAATATAAAATTGCGTTATGTATTAAAGGGACTTATTATCTTAGAAATTGGCCCCTTGAAAAATTTGCAATGCTAATCGATAATTTGCAGGCGAGATATGATGCTACTTTTTATATTGTAGGTGCGCCAGAAGATCGGGAGTATGCTGATTCGCTATGTAAGATGACAAAGGCTGAGGTAAATAACTTTTGTGGTAGGACAACTTTGATGGAATTGACAGCTTTGTTACAACAAAGTGACGTATTTATTACCATTGATACTGGTTCTATGCATATTGCAGCGGCTATGGATGTAGCTACGGTGGGGATTTTTCGCTGTGCGACCCAATGGCGGTGGGCACCTTTCTCTGCTAATGCAAGAGTGGTGACGGGGAATACAGTTTGTAATCTTGTTGATAGACCAGAGGCGTGCCCTGTACAGCCCTGTCCAGCCTTAGAGAATCTGTCTTTATATCCTTGTGTGGCGGATATAGAGATAGGGCAGATTGAAAAAGCTGTTGTCGAATTGATGCCGTGAAATCATTGCCAATCAAAGAATAAAAATAATAATAGAAGAAAGGTGGTCATGGATTGTTGCGTGACGAGGGGTTAATAGGACTGGGAACAAAGCAGAAACGCATATATGAGGTCGGATATGCATTCTTACTTATCTATGCCATAGCTGCTCATATTTCCACAGGCCTCGCAAGTATTGCAACGGCTGGAGGGGCATTGGCGATACTTGTCCTGTTGATAATAAATAAAGGCCAAGTGAATTTGACAGACCGACAAATGATTCTCAGTAAGGTTTTTTTATTTTTTTGTATTTCCGTTTCTTTTACTAGTTTTTTTTCACATGACCCTATGGATAGCTTGCGACAAACTCTAGGAATGGTAGTAAGATTTACGCCCATGTTTATGGCGATTTTTTTTCTTAGGTCAAAGAAACAGGTTCAATGGGTAATTGGGGCCTTGTTCCTATCCGTTGTTATTGCAGATGGGGCAGCTATTAAGCAACTCTTAAATCATGAAGTGACGATAGGATTTGTACACAATCGCATTTATTTTGCCAATCAGTTATTGCCTATGTTGATACTTGCTATTGCTTGTATATTCTATAAAAAAAATACATTTATTATACGGTGCTTACTTGGCATTATTACTATACTTACAGCAGGAGTTTTGATATTTAGTGAGGTACGGGGTGTATGGCTCGCAGGATTAGCAACCTATTTGCTATTTTTGCTTGTTTGGCGGAAACGGGATAAAAAATTAATTGCTTTTTCCTGCGTTGTTGCATTAATGATAGCTTTATGTTTTTGGATAAATCCTGAGTTAATGGCTAGGTTGAGAAGTATTGCTGATATGGGATTTAATGCAAATTATGAAAGGATTTATATGTGGCAAAGCGCTTGGCGTATGTTTGTTGAAAATCCCTTCGTCGGTCTAGGATTTGGCCAATTTCAACATTTTTATACGACAGATTACCATTACCTTATGCCACTGTCGAAAGAACCAGGCTTTGCACACCCGCATAATGTCCTTATGACGTTTTTAGCAGAGACTGGCTTTGTAGGAACGATGGGGTTTTGTAGCTTATTTGCTACAATTTTAGTTATTACGTTAAAGCGATATTTCGAGACACAGGATAGATTATCGCTGGTTACCTTCTTGTCAACGGCTGGTTTTCTATTTGCTGGAATGACAGATAATGTTTTTGCCATGTTGACGGTATTTAGAATGATCTCATTACTAATTGGCATGGGTTTTAGCAAGGTAACTCTTGAGTCCGATTGAAGATGCTTAATAGAGGAGCTTAGCGTGAAAAAAACTTGCTTTGAAGAAAAAAGGGTACACTAAAAAAAAGTCTTTAAAAGTTTGAAAAATCAAATCTTAGTTTAAACCACAGAAATATCAGTAGGTTTAATTAGATTATTGGAAATAAAAAGTTTCATGGACTGTTTAATTGTTTTTTCTTTCTGTTTTTCCAGCATTTCTTTTGGTGCATCAACTTTATATAAATCACTAGGAGTGAATGCTTCACCGGTAATAAACATATGGTATATGGCGGTGATTGGCATCCTGGGGATAGCGATAATGCCTCTTTGCATCTACGTTTACAAATACGTTCATACTTGTTTTTGTAGTAAGTAAGGAGAGCAGATCGATTTTACGGCTACATGGGCAACTTGTATTAATGCAGGTTTGAGGTAGACGCCTGCACGTGTTATTCGAACAGAGTTCTTCTTGCAGCAGACTCATTGTTGCCTGACGTTAGGCCTGACCATCAACATAAATGCTTAGAAACAGTAGCGATTTTCTTCTTCAAAAATCCTTGAAGAAGCGATGGGCAGTGTTCTGGGTCAAACGATTCAGATGAAATCAAATAGTCCGTGATGGAGAGGCAGATTTGCCAAACATGTCAGATACGACAGCATCAAGGGCTACATTGCAAACTGTGAAGGCATTTTGAAAACGATTTTTTCACTGCTTTTACAAGAAATAAGTTTAGAACGATAGCGAGTGTATTCACGAAGAATACGAATTGGTTTGTCGGGAATATAGCTTCCGGGGACTAAAACAAGGCGAAAAAAGTCGCCAATCCATTTAGAATCTTTTATATCATCTTTATTTCCTTTTACATCCTTTTTTACCCATTTAGGATTGACGATAGTTATTAGGATAGTATCTTGCAAAAGATTTAAGACAGGAATGTAATATTTACTGGTTGATTCCATATTGACATCAAAGCACTTGTTGTCAATCAGCCATTGCTTAAATTGAAAAATGGAATTGTTAAAAGTTGAGGAATTTTCAAAAAGCGGTAAACGGTATCCTTAGAAAATCCTGAAGAATTCTTTCCCGTAAGCATATTCATATACATAGAACGTTGGGTGAAAATTAGGCTGAAGAGATACATGAAGATGCTGGTTACGGCAATACCTTTCTTTTTATAGGCATTTGCTGCTCTAAGTATCAAAGAAATTTTGTAGGTTTTGAAAAATTGTTGATTAAGTCTGAACCAGCTTTATCCCCTTGGTAGTTTTGTGCTAAAACTTTCATGGCATGAGCCTGCGTTTTGTTTAATTTGTTTTTAGCGACTCAATTATACTAAAAACGGAGGGTTCATGCTATTTTTATGCCAACTATTATTGAATTTTCAAGGTGCATAGGCACTTTTTAATATGCGAAGTTTGAGTAATTAATTGCTTCTATTGAAAATTTTGTCAATAGCTTGAGGCTTAGCATGCATACCATCATAAAAATCAGCATCTGATAGCCAGCATTCAACAGGATTATATGCCCCCACTACTAAAATATTTTGCTGTTGTGCAAAATTCCTAAAATACCTCTCCGTTTCTAGCGCCACAGAATATTGGGGATTGTTAACTAAAGCATCGTAAACCGCTGGGTGATAAGGTGGTAAAAAAAATACTACTTCAATCTTATGTTTTTGTAAGTATTTTATAAATATTTCAAATTTTATTTTATTATCTTCATCAAGTTTATCAAAGTTTCCAATTGAATAGATAGGATCAGAACTAGCATAAATTACTGCCCGCTTTTTTGCGTCCTCAACAGATATATTTCTTTCATTATCCGGATAACTAATTGTACCATCAGCAAGTTTTATAGCAACAGTTGATTCTCTCTCCATGGTGGTATAATATTCATTATTTTTAGGTCGCCTCCACTTATTATAAGATGCCTTAAAATAAGGTAACGAAATTAATTCTATATATTTTCTATAAAAACTTTTGTTAAAACATGTTGCTTTTTCATTATTATTATCTAATCCTAAATAGACACTTCCATTATTATATTCTTCTTGAATTGATTGCCAACGATTTTGTCCATGATACTTATTTAAAAGCCATGGGTCTAATCCTATAATTATTTTTTGGGGTATCCAGTTTCGCTCCTTATACATCGCGACTATCGCTATATCATCTTCAATTGATGCACCAGATACACTATGATTAAAAAAAGTTTGCTGTGGAAATAAATAATCATGGATTTGCATTACACGACTTGAGCCCAAAACTAAAACATCTCGCTTTTCAATACTTTTTTCTATAAGATATTTTTGAACTAGCCTTTCATCATAATTAGAAATATTAGCTACGTTTTGCTTCTTAATAAGTATGTCTGCAATACCACTTTCATATTTGTTAAGACGAAATAATCCAGCAGGGTCCACTTGATAATTAAATGTCGCAATACCGAGCAATCCAAATACAATAATACTAACCATAATAATAAAACTTTTCTTATAACTCATACCAAAACTCCTATATACTAATTAAAATTGGAAGTACAAAAATTCAGATGCTTGTACCATTGCTAAAATACTAATAATAGCCATAAAACCAAGTACAATTGACCATAGATA
>JAPUES010000264.1:0-3918 GCA_027492445.1 Sporomusaceae bacterium
AATGCTTATTTTTATAGCGTAGTATCGAAGGATTCCAGGGAACAGGAATTCGCCCACCATCGTCAACTGTTTTTGACGGAGCAGGGCTATCAATATCAAATTTTAGATTTTGAGGAAGCGTTATTAAGGGAAGGACTTGAAGGTTGTGCTCAATAGAAAAGTTCCACTACTTTTTAACAAAGTATATACGTTAGAAGAAATTTACCAGCTAAGTAAAACCGCGCTGAATCGTATGTGCTGGCGCTTTGATGTTAGTGGCTGGGTGGGGAATGTCCCTAAGTTATTACGGGATGCAATTGCTAATATTCCGCGTTTTGCTGATTTATATCAGTCTCTTGTGAGAGAGGAACAGCAAATTTTAAATTATGTGTGTGAATGCCCTGGTAGTGTCGTCCCTATGGAGGAAATCTACAAGCAATTTGCTGCTACCATACCCCAGAAAAGATTACATTCCACGGTAAAAGGAATGGTGCAAGAAGGTTGGCTCCTTGATGTAAATCATTTAGAGGCTGTTCTCGTGGTACCAGATTTTAAAACCATACTGAAGGTAATACCTACTTTTTATAGCTTTTTAGATGCTGAATTAGCCAAGGACGAGCCTGCTAACCAGGAAAAGGGGCAATTTTTCTCAGATCTCGTGGAAATGGCGGCCTTTTTATATGTGGAAAAACCCAAATTGACAACCAAAGGGATTGTTTCCAAAACAATCTTACGTCGTTTGGTGGCTCGGCTAAGCCCGAGTGCTGCTGAACAGTGGGAAGAGGCTGCTGTTGATAATCTTTATACCCCTAAAGTATTTATGTTGTTTCATGGTTTACATGAGATGAATGCCCTAAAAATTAGCAGCCCTTCCTTAGATGGTCGTTATTATGAATTTAATGCGGAAAAATGGGATGATTTTATATTTTCTCCTAGGTCCCATCGCTTGTTGGCTGCCCTAAGTTGGGAGTTGTCGCGCATCAACCTCCTTAAGAGAGGCAGTTTACCCTTTGTTGTCAGTTTGCTAAAGAATGGGTGTCAAACAGAGGGGAAGTGGCATACCAGTGCTACCTTAATGAGGAGGAGTATTGTACCAGAGTCTACAGTAGCCTTTCTACAGCGAGATCCCTTCGGCAGTGAAGAATGGCTAGAATCGACAGTCTTAGAACCCTTGTTGTATATTGGTTTATTTGAGAAAAGGACTGAGAAATTAGAGGTTCCGTGGCGCAAAGAAACCTCCCTAAACAGAAAGTTTTGGCGATTAACTCCCTTAGGGGAAGGGCTAGCCAAATGGCTTAGGACGCACAAGGATGGCACTGGAGTATTGATGCAAATTTGCAAGGCGGATTTGGTCAGTAAAGAAATGGCCCTAGAATTTGCGCCTCTATTTGCCCTATGGCAAGAACAAATGCCGGCGGAACTAGAGCAGCAACTCATTATTCAACCCGATCTTTCTTTTATAGTACCCCGCTATGCACCCCCTTATTTATTATGGATATTGTCCGTATTTGCTACAACGCAAATCCAAGAGTACGTATACCAAGGAAGCTTTAGTCGCGACAGTATTTTGCGTGCATTAAAGGGTGGGGTAGGGGTTGGTGAGTTATTTAATGCCATTCGCGATCATTGTAAAGTACCGCCAGGAGACAATGTTCTTACAACACTCAAATATTGGTGTGATGCTTATGACCAGACCGTGTTCGCCAAAGTGACAGTGCTCGCTTGTGATACTCCTGAAATGGCGACAGAGGTTGCAGCACAAAGTAAACTTTCAGGGATGATTATTGGGCAGATTGGTCCTCAAACCTTGCTCATTAAACCCGAGGGTGAAAGTCTTATTCGTAAATGGCTAGAGAAGAAGAATTGGGTGCCAAGACCTGGTATGATTAGTGGCGAGGGCTTAGATAAATGGTTGCAAAAAAATAAAAGCAGGTGAAATATAATGGCAAAAATTCCAAAGAACTTAAGTGATAAATCTATGTTTGGTAATTTTGCAGAACAAATTACCTTTGAAAATGATATCTTTCAAGAAGAAAGTCCAGCACCGAAAGTAGTAAAGCCTGTAAAGAAAGAAAGTGCAGGATATATAAGCGAGTTTTTTACTCCTGAACTACAAGAAAAAGTAGGTAAAGCGTTACTAGAATTGAAAGTAGAATTATACAAAGAAGGTATCGTGGACTTTGATGTAAAAGTAATGCGCCAAGGAAAGCAAATTATACTTACTGCTGCCCCTAAAGGGGAAAAGAAAAAGCAAGGCTAGTCGGAGGAAACGATGCAAGAAAAAGTCCTTTTATTTCTGACAGAGTGGTTTCATCAGTATGTGCAAAGTTTTTACTCAGGAGATGAGGAGTTACAATTTCATGTTCGGCTGAAGGAAGAGCATACGTTGCGTGTGATGAAGCATGCTCATGACATTGCCCAGTGGCTTGCTGTGCCGCAATTTCAACAAAAACTTGCTGAAATTGCTGGATTGTTACATGACATTGGACGTTTTAAACAGTATCAGACCTATCGTACTTTTAATGATGGTCTTTCGGTTAATCATGCCGCACTAGGTCTTGAAATTTTAGAAGAATCCAATGTGTTGGCGTCGTCTGGATTGTCCTTAAAGGAACAGCAGTGTGTTAAGCAGGCCGTGCTTTATCATAACTGTAGACAGCTCGGGTCAGAGCTGGAAAAAGAAAGTTCCTTGCTAGCCCAAATTACGCGAGATGCAGATAAACTTGATATTTTTTCAATGCTCCTTACCAAAGACCAGGCGAATAAGGTGCCTCATTCTCCAGAATTAAAACTTGATAGTCAATATTCTCCTCATATTATTGCAGAAATTTTGCAGGGGAATTTAATAAAACCTAAGGATATTAAAAACTCTGCGGATTTAATGCTTTTTCGTTTATCCTGGGTCTATGATATAAATTTTAGCTATTCCTATTCCTATATTTTGCAGAATAAATATATAGAACAACTCATTGCAACTTTACCAGATACGAAGGATATTCAACATGTCTCTCAATGTATAGTGGCTTATAGTAAAAGGCAGATACCCATACAAGGGTTATAGTGCCAGAAACGGAATCTTGAACTTTACGTAAAGTTAGGAGTGAGACATATGGAGGTAAGGCTAGAAAAATATACGGGAACTTCTATGACTCGCATTGCCTCTATCGGCGATATTGAGGAAATCACTGAAATTTTTAATCAAGGAATAGAAGATAAAGTTGCGACATTAGAGGCTCATACAAAAAGTATAGCAGAAATGACGCAATGGTTTACTAGTCGCAGTGAGCGACATAAGGTGATTGTTATTGAAGGCGAAAAAGGTTATATCAAAGGGTGGGCTTCTTTAAATATTTTTAATATGCGAGAGTGCTATCAAGGGGTAGCAGATCTATCTATTTATATCCGTCGCGAAGAACGAGGAAAAGGTTTAGGTAAGACATTACTGGTAGCTTTAATTGCAGTCGCAACCCAAGCTGGTTTTTATAAATTGGTGCTCAGTACCTTTGCCTTTAATTATGCTGGCCAAAAATTATATGCCTCCGTAGGATTCACCAAAGTAGGTACCTATCGGAAACAAGGTATGCTGGATGGTAAATGGATTGATATGACGATTATGGAAAAATTTCTAATAGATAATCCATAAAGGATCATTTGTCGCGAGATTACATATCTTGAAGGAGGAAGGTTTGTGTCAAAAATTACAAGTCGGGCAAAGCGACTGCGAATTTACATTGGGGAGATGGATCGCTATAAAGGGAAAAGTCTGTACCAAGCTTTGGTGCAAAAGGCCAAAGAACTAGATTTGGCTGGAGCAACCGTATTTCGAGGGCTTATGGGGTATGGGGCGAACAGTCGTATTCATACCGCTCAGATTTTGGATTTATCTAGTGACTTACCAATCTTAGTAGAAATTATTGATAGTGCAGAGTATATTGAAAA
>JAPUES010000264.1:4018-5770 GCA_027492445.1 Sporomusaceae bacterium
AGAAAATATTGAGAAAGATTGAGGTCGCTAGTATGGCAGAAGGTATTGTTATCAAGTTGACGGCTGATTTTTTTAAAACCCTATCCCATCCAGTGCGTATTGAAATTCTACATTTACTGAAAAAAGGGGAACGATGCGTCTGTGATATTATAGAAGATATTAATATTGAACAGTCGAATTTATCCCAGCACCTAGGGTTGATGAAAAAACAAGGAATCATAGAGTCGAGAAAAGATGGACAAAAGGTTATTTATCGCATTGCCTATCCATCTGTTATGGATGTAGTCAGTGCTGCAGAAAAAACCTTGAGTGAACAAATTGACCACAGCCAGAGCATCTTAAAATTCTTAAAGTAGCTTACTATAGTGAATCATACTATGAGAAACGGAAATAAAAAAAGGCAGCCACGACTAAATTTTCGTGGTTGCCTTTTTGTAAATCGTGGCATTAGCAGGAGGTTTTGCCCAATTGAGGATGACGTACTGGTTTTAAGCTAAGCTTTAATACATAAAGAAGTGCTTGCTTCATGGTAATATCTTGTCTTCCCTGGGGTGTTTCTATAACACAAAGGGGATCCTCCATTCCAATTTCACCTGCAGGCAAATATAAATATTCCTGGGTGCTATGATCGCCAAAAATAATACCTGCCTTTAAATGCTCTGCTGTCATTCTGCTCATAAAGATCCTCGCAATTTCTATATAGTAAGTTGTAAACTAATTATATAGTATTCAAAAAGAAAAGCAATAACATCGTAAAGGTTATAGAGGAATAAAAGATATTTACTTTAGCAGAATAATTTGTTAACATGACCATAACAACAATAGTAAATATTACAAAGTACTCAACCTGTTTTTAAGCAATTTATTTTATAAAGAGGTGTTTTTGTTGCGGCAAATCCCAGTAAATCAGCTAAAGCCTGATATGATTTTGGCTGAAGAAATTATTAGCCCCGAGGGAAATCTTACGCTTGGACAAGGCACTGTCATAACAGAATCTTGGATAACACGTATTGCTAATTGGGGTATTGCATCGATAAAGGTTAAGAATGAAAATGAAATGACTGGTTTTAATGATAATGAACTCGAAAGAATGCTACAGTCCGTCCTGCAACCAAGTAAACAACATAAGGATGTAATGCCTGCAAAAACAACTATCAGTGAGATGTTTTTTAAGGGTTATAATGCGGTAGAGAGTCAATTGTGCGGTATATTTTTACGGACACGTTGTAACGGAAAAGTAGATATTGACGGTATGGAAAAACTTAGTGTGAAAGTTGTAGATTCCATTTTATCCATACCGGACGTCTTGCAGTTTTTACATATTCCCACTCGGGGTGAAAACTATATGTATCGCCATGCTCTAGATGTGTCGGTATATGCTGGTTTATTAGCCCGGTGGTTAAAATGTCCTAAGAAAGATGTAGTAGCTGTAGTATTTGCAGGATTGCTACATGATATTGGTAAGGCCAAGGTGCGTTTTGAGATTATTTCTAAACCTAGTGAATTAAATGAAGAAGAACATACTATGGCTCAAAATCATGTTCATCATGGTTATAAAATATTAACAAATAATGGAAATGTGCCACCAAAGATTTTATTAGCGGTACAACAACACCATGAACGTATGGATGGATCGGGTTATCCTGATGGGTTACAGGGGGAAGATATAACGGTCTTTGCGAAAATAATTGCCATTGCCGATGTCTATGATGCACTAACAAGCGATCGCTATTATCGCAAAGCGGTAACGCC
>JAPUES010000265.1 GCA_027492445.1 Sporomusaceae bacterium
AAGCATTGTAAAACAGTAAATCAAATCATTTTTAGATGGGATTATCAATGTGGCGCCATTGCAATACCTAAGACTAGTAAGGTGGAACGGTTACGAGAAAATATAAATATATTTGACTTTGAATTATCTAATGAAGAAATGTTAGCAATTGATTCTATCAATAGAGATTTTAGAGTCCGACATAATCCCGATCATTGTGATTTTTCAAAGTTGTAATAATTAGAGGAGTCATGAATGAATATTAATAAAATAAGAAAGTTACAAGTGCTATCTAGTGTGTATCATAATATTTTTAACGGAAAAATAAAGAAGACTAGGGGGAATAACATATATCTTTATAAAAATGCGCTTATTAGTATGGCGAAAAATACTAGCATTATTTTAAATGGTGAGCTACATATTGGTACAGAGAGTATTAAAAATTCTCGACGAGAAACAACCATTAGGATGGATGAAAACTCCACACTGGAAATTGATAACATCTTTTCGATTTATTATGGTGGAGATATTATTCTCTTCAAAAATGCAAAATTAACTCTTGGCTCCGGTTTTTTTAACTCCAACATTAAAATAAGATGTACAAAATGTATCACCATTGGCAGAGATGTTGCTATTTCTCATGATGTAACCATTATGGATTCTGATGCGCATGAGATTGTAGCGGATGGCTATGAAAAAACATTGCCCGTTGTCATTGGGAATCATGTTTGGATCGGTACAAGAGCAACGATATTAAAAGGTGTTACGATTGGTGATGGGGCTATTATTGCAGCAGGGGCTGTGATCTCAAAAGATGTTCCTCCTAATTGTGTAGTGGCCGGAGTGCCAGGGAAAATAATCAAAAAAAATATGGATTGGAAATGATAGGAGTACTATGGTTGACAAATTAGAGAAAAAAAAATGTACAGGATGTAGTGCTTGCTATAATATCTGTCCGAAGGATTGCATTCGCATGGAAGCAGATGAAGAAGGATTCTGTTATCCAAAGATTGACTTACAAGAGTGTAATCAATGTAATTTATGTAGGAAAGTATGCCCAGCGATAAGTGGTTTTAACAATAAAAATCATCATGCGCCGCAAATAAAAGCTGGTTGGTCCCTCAATGCAGAGGTTAGATTCCATAGTACGTCAGGGGGAATCTTTACTGAGATATCTAAGGCTATCTTAGAAAATAAAGGATATGTAGTGGGGGCTAGATATACACAGGAATACTTAGTAGAGCATGATATCATTGCTAACATAGAAGAAATTAATATCTTGCGTCAATCTAAATATATACAAAGTAACATTGGTTTTACCTATCGACGAATAAAAGAACTGCTAGAAAAGAATAAAAAAGTTTTATTTGTGGGTACACCCTGCCAAGCTAGTGGGCTGCTAAATTATATGCGAAAGGACTATGAAAACTTACTACTGTGTGATTTTGTTTGTTTAGGCTGTAATTCCCCTAAAGTCTATTTAAAATATTTAAGTATGCTTGAACATCGGTATGATTCTAAAGTTAAACAGGTTTGGTTCAAAAATAAAACCTATGGTTGGAATAACTTTAGTACTAAAGTTGAATTTGAAAATGGCAGTGTGTATTTAAAAGATAGAAATACAGATTATTTTATGAAGGGATATATAGGACCTAGTAAATTATATATGCGCCCTTGCTGTGCAGAGTGTAATTATAAATCAATACCAAGAATATCTGACATAACCCTTGGGGATTTTTGGGGTATTGCCGATAAGGATAAAAGTTTAGATTCCGATCAAGGAACTTCCCTCATTATGATTAATTCTAAAAAAGGGGAAATCTTATTTCATAATAGTAAAGGCAATATCTTTAGTGCAGATTGTGAATTAAAGGATGCTGTAAAGGGAAATCCAGCTATATTTACCCCAGCAAAAATGGATACTAGGAGAAAAGATTTTTTTAAAGAACTAGACGAGATTGGATTTGATGAGTTAATGAATCGTTATACTAAGGAAAGCTTCTGGAGGAAACTTAAAAAGACAATTTATATAAAGTGGCTTCGTTGCCCATGATGACACTCTAAAATTACACATATATGCAAAACCTCGGATATGTATTATAATACTGTAAAGGCGATAGGCAGATAAGGAGGATTTTTGTATGGAATTTTTAGGAGCGGACGTAATAATTGAAGGTCTGAAAGAAGAAGGAGTCGAAGTCGTTTTTGGCTATCCTGGAGGGGCTGTTTTGCCTCTTTATGATGCTTTATATAGAGCTAATTTTCCTCATATTCTAGCACGCCATGAGCAAGGGGCGGTACATGCTGCCGATGGTTATGCAAGGGCTACTGGCAAGGTTGGAGTGTGCATTGCCACATCAGGTCCAGGAGCTACGAATCTTATTACTGGTATTGCCACAGCCTATATGGATTCTGTACCTCTTGTAGCCATTACAGGGCAAGTGGCAGTGTCTTTAATTGGGAAGGATTCTTTTCAAGAAGCGGATGTTCGAGGAATCACAACGCCGATTACGAAACATAATTATCTTGTCAAGAAGATTCAAGATTTACCAAGAGTGCTGAAAGAAGCTTTTTATATTGCTCGTAGCGGGCGCCCGGGACCCGTTGTAATCGATATTTCGAAAGATGTATTTAATGATAAAATTGCATACGAATATCCGAAAGAGGTAAAACTTAGGGGGTACTCTCCGATTTTTGCTGGGGATGAAACCATTCTTGACGTGGTAGTGGCAAAAATGAAAGCAGCAAAAAAACCATTACTATTTGTCGGTGGTGGTATTAATATTTCAGATACGTCGGTTTTGCTGAGAAAAATCGTTGCCCAAACAGGTATTCCTGTTATTTCTAGCTTAATGGGACTCGGCTGTATTGCCGATGATGACGTGCAATACCTAGGAATGGTAGGCATGCATGGCACTTATGCTGGAAATATGGCTACTACTCAGTGTGATTTATTGCTCGGCATTGGGGTGCGTTTTGATGATCGGGTGACAGGCCTTGTTAAGGATTTTGCTCCTAATGCTCAAATCGTACATTTTGATATTGATCCTGCTGAAATTAATAAAAATATTCTCGCTGATATACGGGTGGTTGGAGACTTACGTTGGTCGTTGCCTATTTTACATGAAAAAACAAAATCCTATCAAGCTGAGGAGTGGCGACAACAGATTGCCCTTTGGAGTAAAACCGTAGAGGGTTGGAAACAAGACAATCCTCTCACCTATAGTGAAAATAAGGAAGTCATTATGCCCCAGTCGGTGATTGAGACGGTGAGTGAGCTTACAAAAGGTGATGCCATCATTGTAACGGACGTCGGTCAGCACCAGATGTGGGCGGCTCAATATTATAAATTTATGAATGAGCGGTCATTCTTAACGTCAGGTGGCTTAGGAACAATGGGGTATGGTCTGCCAGCTGCCATTGGTGCACAACTGGGATTGCCAGAAAAAACCGTTATTTTATTTACAGGTGACGGCAGTATTATGATGAACTGCCAGGAAATGGCCACTGCTGCCAATAATGATATTGCTGTAAAAATTATTGTAATGAATAATCAGGTGCTAGGTATGGTAAACCAATGGCAGCGAATGTTTTATGAAGAAAGATATTCTCACACTTGTTTGAAGGGACATACGGATTTTGTGAAACTTGCCGAAGCCATGGGGATTACTGGCTTACGTGTGACCAAGGAAAGTGAACTCAGAGCAACCTTAGAGGAAGCTTTAGCCATAAAAGGACCGGTACTTGTTGATGTATGGTTACCCGATGGGGAGGATGTATTACCCATGGTTCCTGCTAACTGTCGGTTAGACCAAATGGTTTTGGGAGGATAATGAAATGAAATATACCTTAGCTGTACTTGTAGAAAATAGACCGGGTGTACTTACTCATATATCAGGGTTGATTAGCCGCCGTGCTTATAATATTGAAAGTATTGCTGCAAGCTATACCGAGGAGGCGGACACCACTCGCATTACCATTGATGTTGAGGTAGATAACCAAATAGAGCTAGAACAAGTTGTGAATCAGTTGTCAAAATTAATTGATGTAATAAAAATAGTAAACCTTACTCATATTGATTCTATACATCGCGACTTAGCCCTTATTAAGGTAAAAGCAAGTCCGGATACAAGGTCAGATATTGTAGATATTGTAGAAATCTTTCGGGCTAAAATCGTTGATGTGAACCGAGAGACAATGGTTATTGAACTTACGGGTGAAGAAAGTAAGATTGATGCCTTATGTGAAGTTTTAATGGATTATGGTATTATAGAAATTGCACGTGCTGGTAAAATTGCACTTTCTAGAGGACCTATTGCGGCAAAGGACATGTAATGCCTAGTTAAAAAAGGAGTGTAACAATATGAAGTTTAAATTTGTTCATAATAACCTCAATGTATTAAATATTGAAAGAAGTTTAGCCTTTTACAAAGAAGCACTGCAACTTGTTGAGGTGCGGCGTATGGAAAAAACTGGCTTTACCTTGGTGTTTCTTGGGGATGGTATTACCACTCACAAGTTAGAACTTACCTGCTTAAAGGATCGAACCAGTCCTTATAACTTAGGGGATAATGAAAGTCATATCGCCTTTAATGTTGATGATTTTGATGCTGCTTATGCCTTGCATAAAAAAATGGATTGTATTTGCTATGAAAATAAGGACATGGGACTTTATTTTATTGCCGACCCTGATGGCTATTGGATTGAAATATTACCGGAAAATAGAGGGTAAAAAAGCGCAACAGAGGTTACATTCTCACGGCACGAGAATGTAACCTCTGTTCATTTATGGGATAAACATCCAGTGCCAAAGATGCTGTAGATGACAACTTTTTATATGCAATGAAGGTACATAATGCTATAATGAATTGTCAGATTTTATTATATTAGGAAGTAAATATGGATCAATAGCATGAATACATATTTTGAAAGGAGCTACATATTATGAATTTAAGACAGAAATTTTTGATGATGGTGGCCATTACTAGCACGGTATTAGTCGTCGTTGCTACTATGGGTTATTATTCTGCTAAGGAGCAAGTAACGGAAAATATTAAAAGCGAAATGTACTCCGTGGCCAATGCTCATTCCCAAGAGTTAAATGGATGGTTATTAACAAAAGCGCAAGTTGCAGTAATAACAGCACAAAATATTCAGTCCGTATTGGGAGATAGTGAGATACCACTCTCGTTTGTTTCCCATTATAAAGCAGATTCGAAAATACTTAATTTATTTGTGGGTTTAGAAGATGGTAAAATGATAGTTGGTTCAGGAGAAAGCCTTCCAGCAGAATTTGATCCTCGTAAACGTGGGTGGTATCAACAAACCAAGGAAAAAAAGGCATTAATTTTTACTGATGCCTATATTGATACCGCTACGAAAAAGTATGTGATATCCGCAACGACTCCCTTAAATAATGCAACAGGGAATTTTAGAGGTGCTGTTGGGATTGATATTTCCTTGGATTTTTTAAGTGAAAAAATTAAAGATGTTAATTTAAAGGGCAAAGGTTATGGCGTTATTATTGACCAGCAAGGCATTATTTTAGCCCATCCAGATGCCACGAAAGTCTCCACTAATATTCATGAAAATGCTGCTTTGAAAAACTTTGCCAAAGATATGTTAGCCAAAGAAAACGGTATGCAAGCCTATGAATTAGATGGTGTAGGAAAGTTAATGGTTTATACCAAAATCCCTTCAACTGGTTGGCTAATGGGGATTACTGTTGATGAAAAGGATATGTATACTCAGATTGCTTCCTTAGGCTTTCGCTTTAGCAT
>JAPUES010000266.1 GCA_027492445.1 Sporomusaceae bacterium
CAAGGTAAATCATGGCAACGCTGCCCAGTTCCGTGGGGGACGCTCCATTTGTGACCACAAGTACGGCAAAGACAATGACGTAGACTGGTTTGGCATTGATGGGCAACGCGGAATTTACCCCCATCTACCCGTAGTGCTTGCCCTTGCCACAGGGCAGAAGCTATTTTTTGATGGGCTCGATTTACAATGCGATGGAAGGTAGGACGTGATATCTCCATACTGTCTGCCGCTGCTGCCTGATCGAGCTGTTCAATATCTGCCAAACGAATGGCTTCCATTTCTTCAATAGTTAAAATAATTTCCTCAAGGTCGTGTAAAGGAATACCTACAGGTTTATAATGAGTAAGGGGAGGTAGTTTTTCAACGCGACGTTCTTTATGTGGACGAACCATAGTACTCCTTTCAAATCTTGAAATATATTTCATAACTAATTCATAGTATATAACGATAAAATACCCTTGTCAAGGATTGTTGATAAGAGTATTTTATCGTAGAAGTAGAAGGACATTAAAAGTTATATTGATATATCGCAATATTATGATATAATTTTATTATTAAAACATTACAGTTACACAAATAGGATGAATCATAACAAAACAGACTTTCGTTTCTAAAAGAAAAGGAGGAGTATATATGTATATCGCAGATAAGAACAGTTGGTATCTAGAGAGGATTGTTTGGCTGTTGGCAGGAATATTTACCTTGTTTGGTACAGCAATGGCATGGTTTTACAGTCCATACTGGTTGATTCTCACAGGACTAGTAGGGCTTAATCTGCTGATATTCGCTATGACAGGTTTTTGCCTAATGGCGAATCTGCTTTACGCACTTGGCATCAGACCGAAATGTACTCCGAAATAAAAGAAAAGCAATCATTAAGGGGAAAAGGATTAATTAGCAAAGGCCTTAGAAGAATTACAAGATAGAAAAGAATAAATAACAGTAAAAAGAGAGTAAATAAATGACTGCAGGTAAAGGCTACCTGCAGTCATTTTCTCATGATTGTAGAAAAGGAGGCAAAGGAGTTTGTCAAAAGTCTAAGGTCATATATTTTACTTTGACACTAGGAATTGCAGTAAGGGCTTCTTCGATTTCTTGTAAAGGAACACCATCTCCATATAACTGTAATAAAATTAAACCCTTCGGGGAACAAGTGTCTACCATGGAATCATGTAGGCCTAGGCGCACTCGAATATAGCAACCATATTGGGTCAGTACATCCTGTACTTGGTGAGCCGTTTCCACTCGTTGTTCTTGTGAAATAGCCATAATTGCCGAGCCAGTTGTCATTTGTCATCACCTCATCCATTTTACTAAATTATATTATACTTTCCATATCATAAACAAAAACCCTGCAAATTATAAGTAATATTATCAGGTAAGTTGTAAACATAGCCAAGTAGCTTCGATGATAACATGCCCGTTGCAGAGAGCAGTACCCCTTTGTTTGAGAACTTTATTTGAGACTTTAAGGTTTTTCACAAGCATTGAGACGGTGGAATCTAATTCAACAGAACCATAAAATTTCACATTTTCGAGTGTTGCTACTCCCCAGAACCCTTTTTCTAGAATGCCGATTTGGGTTACGCCGGCACCGCCGCATTGGACTAGGGATTCAATGAGAATTAGGTTAGGGACTATTTTTTTTGTTCCATTCTGCTCTTGATAAAAGAAAAAGGAGTTATCATAGGTTTTACTACCTTTAATTTCAGCCTTAGTTGCCCATTCTATTTCATCAAGGAATAAAAAGGGGTAGCGCTGGGGAAGAAGTTCCTCAATCTTAGTCACAGTAAACCTCCTGCTGTAAGAGCTTGCGTTTGTCGATTTTACCATTTCCCATTAGTGGTAGCTTATCAATAAAAATAATTACTTGGGGACAATAATGCGAGCGAATTTTTGTTCGGCAGTAATCTAAAATAGCAGTGGTAGTTAAGGTAGACTTATTTTTTACAATCCAGGCACATACTTTTTGTCCACGGATGGGATCAGGGATTCCGCCAACAACAACATCTTGTATTCCCGGACACTCTAGTAAAAGGGCTTCTAACTCTTCAGGAATTACTTTGATGCCGCTAGTATTGATAAGACCTTGTTTGCGACCTAGTAGATATAAATAGCCATTTGCATCTAGATGCCCTAAATCATTTGCGGTAGCTTTTGGTCTGTAGCTAGGGGCAAGGTAAGGGCTTTTTACATAAATACAATCATCCTCAATACTAATTGTAACGCCGGGAAAAGCTTTGCCAACAGATTCTCGATAGAGCAAAAGATCATTGCCCGTAGCGTAGCTGACATGACCAAGTTCACTGGCCCCATAATAGGCATTGATTGCTGCCTGGGGAAAGAACTTCATAAGACCTTTTACCGTAGCTATATTTATCTTGGCGCCGGCAGTTAGGACAGATTTTATTTGCAAACATGGATTTTTCATGGCCTTTAGCAAAAGTGCATAGTGGGTAGGAACCAGAAAAAGAGCGCTTATAGGGTGAGTGGTAATTTCCTCGAGCCAGGTGCGGGGCAGGCTATTGCTGGCAATTACTACGGTGCCGCCTTCGGAAAGAATATGCAGACAGGCATTGAGATTTGCTGTGTATACTAGTGAACCTACTAAATACAAAGTATCCTTGCCTGAAAGATTGAAAACTGTGCTTTGTACTGGGAAGGCGCGAGTCCAGCTTTGGTGGTCTCGCCATATTACTTTAGGGTTACCAGTACTTCCTGAACTTAAGGCTCCCATAAAGATATCTTCCCAATGGATTTCAGGTAGGGCGAAAGGGGTGGGGGGTAGAAGTTTGAAATTTTCATCAATATATAAATCAATAGTATGTGCTACTACTAGTTTGGTACACACTTCTTGTGAGGTAGAGGAATCAATCAAAATACAAGCACCGCCGACTTTGATGATTCCTAGGAAATATATCAGCTGGGTGATAGGGCAAGGAAGCTTCAGAAGAACTTTCGTCCCTTTTTTTACATGGGATGCTAGTTGGGATGCTAGAGTATCGACTTGTTGTAACAAATCCTTGCGCGTTAGTTGTAGATTACCGTGAATAAGGCAAGGCTCATTGTCCTGAATATTACTCAGCTTATCTAAAAAATTATGAATAAGCACATTGTTCAGCACCTTTCAATGAGTGTTGCAATTCCCATGCCGCCAACAGCGCCGATGGACGCAATTCCTAGTCGCCCTTTGGTTTGCTGTAATGCCTTTAATAAATGCAGTATAATAATGGCGCCTGATGCTCCATAGGGATGACCATAGGCTAAAGCACCGCCCAGAATATTTGTCTTATCTAAGCTAAAACCTAGCAGCTGGCAGCAGGCTAGTATTTTAACGGCAAAGGCTTCGTTAATTTCTAAAGCATCAATATCCTTTAGCTCTAACCCCTTTTTGCCTAGTAGTCGCTGAATGGCAGAAACTGGTCCTAAGGGAAAGGTATTAGGGTCACAGCCTGCATTTGCCGTTCCTCTTATGATAGCTTGTGGCTTGAGGCTATATTTTTGTACTGCACGCTGAGAAGCAAGTAAAATAACAGCAGCACCATCATGCTTTAAGCAGGTGTTTCCCGCTGTGATTTTACCGCCAACTCTAAAGGCAGGTTTCATTCTTTCTAAAAGTTTAAGGGTTATGCCCCTGCGGATGCATTCGTCAGTAGTAATTGTTTTATCCAGCAGGGTAATGGGAGCAATGATATCTTGAAAGAAACCTTCGTCTTGGACTTTAGAGGCTCTTTGATGACTAGTTAGGGCTAATAAATCCATAGCTTTTCTGGAAATTGACAGCTCCATTGCCAGGTTTTCGGCCCCTTCCCCGACTTCAGGGTCACCAATGGAAGGGGGCGAAAAGGGAGCTCTCTCGTAATATACATTTTCTCCTTGGAAACGAGGGTCGTTATGATTGAATTGTCGTCTTGGAGCCATACTAGTACTTTCGACTCCCCCAGCAAGTAGCAACTCCCCATCACCAGCTAGGAGTTGACTTGCTGCTAAATTAATAGCGCTCAATCCTGAACCACACTGGGAATCGACAGTGAGGGCGGGGGTGCTATAAGGCCAGCCGGCTTCAAGCACAGAAACCCTGGCAATATTACCGCCAGGGCCTACAGCATTTCCAAAGATAACGTGGTCTATGTTATTTGGTGAGAGGTGATATTTAGTGATGACTTCTTGTAATACAATGGAAGATAGGTGTTCTGGGAGTAAATCTTTTAAATAGCCACCAGTCTTTCCAATAGGGGTTCGCATTCCGCCAATGATATAGACTTTATCCATGAGCATTTAGTTTTGGCAATTGTTTGTTTATCGCGACGCCAATCACCGTAGCTACAAAAACTTTAAATAAATCTCCAGGTATATAGGGAAGTGCACCTACCATAAATGCCTTTTCCAGTCCCATGCCTGTCACAAAATTTAGCCATAATACACCTAAGCTATAAACTACCAGAATCCCACCTACAAGATTAGCAATCCCTAACCGCCAGGTATTAATTTTAGTTCCTTTTAAGAGTGCAACGACAATGGCTCCTACTAAAAAACCAAGAAGGTAGCCACCACGGGGGCCAACTAGAATACCAATGCCACCTGTTAATCCTGCAAAGACAGGTACTCCTACAGCACCAATAAGTAGGAAGGTCAAGACGCTAAAGCCTGCTTGGCGAGGCGTTAAGATACTGCCAGCTAGCATAATACCTAAAGACTGACCTGTAACGGGAACGGGACTTATTGGTAAGGGTATGGAAACTAATCCTAGTACTGCTATTAAAGCCGCAAAAAGTGCTGAATAAATAAAACCATTTACCTGATGTTTGTTATACATTATAAGCCTCCGACTATGAATTTAATAAATGAGAACCAAGAAAATTATAAATTACCTTAAGAACATTGTCAACTTAAAGAAGAATTGCAGTTAACGTTAAAAAGCTTCCACTCATTGCAGTAGAAGCTGTAGCAAAGCATTAGGTTAAAGAAGATTGGTTATTATTTTTGGCAAAGGTAATGGCTTGCGTAAAATCAGTAGGGAGGGGAGCTTCAATTGTTATTTCCTGCTTCGTGTTAAGCTGTATAAAACGGATGGTAGCAGCATGTAACGCTTGTCTAGATATCCAAGGAGAACGCTTTCCATACATGCCATCGCCAATAATGGGATGACCGAGATGAGCAAGATGGAGACGAATTTGATGAGTTCTACCTGTATCTAAGGTGAGTTCCACTAGTGAAGTATTAGAAAAGTCTTGAAGGGTTTGGTAATGGGTAATAGCCTGTTCCCCTTGGGGGTGAATGGTCCGTCGGTTGGCGAGGCTAGGATGAGAACCAATGGGAGCATCAATAGTCCCGGAAGGGGGACTTATGACTCCTTGGATTAAGGCACAATAACTGCGCTTTAAGATTCTATCTTTTAACTGTTGCTCAAGGATAAATTGGCTGCGAGAATCCTTTGCAAAAATGATGCAGCCAGAGGTATCCCGGTCTAGTCTATGTACAGGGCGAACAGTGGTTAGGATACCACGGTCTTGTAGTTCATAAGCTAAAAAATTAGATAAGGTACCGCTTATGGTTTTACCAGTAGGATGCACCAATTGGCGTGGGGGTTTATTTATTACCAACATAAAATCATCTTCATATAATATTTCAAGTAATCCTTGCTCTGGCTGG
>JAPUES010000267.1 GCA_027492445.1 Sporomusaceae bacterium
GGGTATACTTTATGGCAAAAGAGGGGATTACATTCCGTAAATCATTTGCCGCTCTTGTCAGTAAGATTAAACCTAATTGATCCGCACCTGGAAAGGATAAATATTTACTTTTAGATAATCCTTCTGTATCTTTCGCCAACCAGCGGGATTCTTGGTGTGATCTTGAATAAGGAGAACAGTCATCACGACCAATGATTAAATAGGCAAAATCATCATTTTTCGTAGCCCGAATCAACTCTTGATTTATTTTAAAATTTTTCTCGCGTCGCACTAACCAGTCATTGGTAAATTCCTTAGGAACTCCAGCGATTGCATTGTTTAAAATTTGTTCTTCTTCTTTGGTTAACCCTTCTAATTCTTTTTTATCTTGCAATGCAAAAATTTGAAAAATAGTCGGTCCATAGGTTTCATAATAAGCAGGTTCTACTCCCCCGCTTGAGGCATGAGGACTACGCATAATGGTACTAAAAACATAAAGGCGAGCCCGCGGATTTATGTCCTTGAGTTTTTGAAAATTTTTCGCCCGTTCTAAGAGTACATCATCACTTAACTCATGAGTCCTAGAAGCCACTAGCCCTCCATACACAAGAGCATCTGCCGATACTACTATAGAATCAGCACTTTTTGCATTTTTAAATACCCATTCCCATAGCACTTCTGGATTGGCGCTTTGCGTGCGATTGGCTAAGTCCTTGTTAGGAGGAACAAGAACCTCAAAGCCACCTTTTACTACCGTATCCACTGCATAAGCAGCGCTAACAGGCCGATCATCAAACGGAACATACATTATCGTTTGGGCATAACCTGGGACATGGACCGTTAGGAGTAACACAACTAGGAATAACATTACAATTCTTTGCTTATTCATTTTTATCCATCCTTTCATCTACAAAAATATCTGTTAGTAGAGGTTCTTTAAATACGGAAGTTAGATTCTTATATCTAATTTCTTCAATATTAATATCACAAACATCCGCTCCAGCATCAATAAAGTCAATGCCCCACCGAGCAAAGCGTACATAGTTTGACGTAAATTCACCAAAACACACCTTCATCGGTTGTTGTTTTTCTGCCATGCGTTGCAATTGGCGATCAAGGTCCTGGGTGCAGTAATAATTACCTAGCACATAAGGATAGGCTATAAGACAAATATTAACTGCCAGAATTGCTACCAGCACCGTGCCTAGTCGCCGTATTTCCCTTAGAGGACTAGTCCATGCCATAGCAGCAATACAGCAAGGTACGAACCACAATTGCGGCACATAACGGGCCCACCAAGCTTCTGGATTAATTACTACAGAAAGCATGATACTACCAAGGATGCCAGCGCCGTATAAAAAGTTTTCTGTTTTTTTCCTGAGCAATAAAAGTAGAATGATTGCCACAATTAAACTGCCACTAAACCAAGGTCCAAAACCCCCAATCCGAATATCGGCGCCATAAACAAAAGGTCTTAATTCTTGGGGCTCTACCGTAAAGGGTATTTTAAGCTGTGGTTCTTTATGATCAAACTGATTGGTAGACATCGAAAAAGTCGCAACATAGAGTTTTTCCATGGAACTCATTTTCATAAAACCTTGGGGAGAATTGCTGGTCATAATATCCATTTTTTCAGGACCACCCCCATACAGAGGATAAAACGGATGTCCATAATAAACGGTATTCGTAATATAAGGATTATAACCAATAACGCAAATACCAAGGAATAGTCCGAGAATGGATGCTTTGGCAAACTCTCCATAAAGATGCTTTTTCTTAAGTAACCATAACCAACCTCCTCCTAAGACAATGCAAACTATCCCATATACAACGCCTGTGAACTTAATATTTACGACTAGCCCAATGCTCATAAGGAAGGCAAATACCACTATCTTATCAGGCCGGGTAACCAATCGAAAGGTTAAAGCAAGAAGGCAAAGTAGTAAAGACGCTAACTGTCCATCAATATAAAAACTTAAAGCTTGATAAATACTAATCGGATTGAGAGCCATGATGACACTTAGGCAGATACTTTGCCGCAAAGTAAATTTACGGCACCCTTGCAATGCAGATAAAGTTACTAAAAACGAAGCGATTATCAGCACAATATTAAATACTTTACTTTGTTCTATTTGTCCTGTAGCAGTCAGTAAAGCAGCTTCATAAAGCCATGGCCCCTTTGCATAATGATTTAAGAGTACGGCCGAAGAGGATTTTTCTTTACTCAAATACTCTTGCAAAGGATTCCAATGCCTTGTCAATTGCCCCACTGCTTCTTGGTGGTAGACTTGTCCATCATAAGATATATCGTAAAATAAGCCACTTATATACAAAAAGCTAAAAAACAACACTAAGAATGTAATGCACACTTTCCCAAACATTCGCCAAGTATCTTGTTTAAAATAATAAATAGTCCCCATAAGACCATAGGTAAAAGTGCATATAGCGGCCAACCACACCGTCACTGTCGTCAACGGAATACCGACTGCAAACCCGAGACTAGCAATGACCGCTGTAAAGAAGGCAAAGGACAACAGCATTGACCCTAATAACAGACTAAACGACACTACCATGTATTCCCTCCCTCGCTAGTTACTGTAGAATATAGGCTAGCAAAAAGCCTAACACTAAGCCGCCAAGGACTTCGACGGGGTTATGCCCCTGCCGTTCGCGAAGTGCTGGTTCTGCATTATTTCCTGGAAATATATATCGATTTATGACACCTGCCTGCTTGCCTACTGCTCGCCGTATGCCCAAAGCATCAATTACGGTAATCATCAACATCGCCACCCCTAGACCAAAAGCAGGAGCCGTTACCCCTTCACAAAACCCTATTAAAAAGACAGTACTACTAATAATCGTAGTATGGTTACTGGGAAATCCACCATTGCCAATTAAATTGACAGCCTGACTACGAAACCGAATATAATTCACAATAAACTTTACTATTCCTGCCACAAACCAAGCTAGTATTGGTATTAGGGCATATTTATATACTGTCATCATGCCCTCCTTACGACTTCGCCACAAGAACAATGCCTGCCATAATCAGGACAGCACCACCCATTCTTAATCCATTAATGCTTTCATTAAACATAAAATAAGAGGCAATAAATACAAATACATACCCTAAACTTACCATAGGATAGGCATAACTTAGTTCTACTTTCTTTAATGCCATAATCCATAAGATGGTACTGACGCCATATAAAAACAGGCCAAGGACAATCGGCCATTTAATCTTTTCTAATAAAGTAATGCCAGGGTTTTCCACCATTTGCAGCGCGCCATATTTAAACGCAATCTGCCCAATTGCGCCAATGGATACAGATATAATAATTAACAATAAATCTTTCATGACCAACCTCACTTCCTGCTAACAGCTACCTATTCAAAATAATATAAAATCGTAACAATCATCACGGCAAATAAAACAACAGTAAATAGAATATGATTATCCTCTAATAAAACTTCTTCCGGCCGACCGCCTTTGCCCTCCATGTGAATTAAATACAAATAGCGAAAAATGCCATACATCACAAGAGGGATTGTCCACATTAAATGAACCGTATGTCCTGAGGTGAAAGTAAAGAGGGAGTAACTCATAATTGCTGCCGTTGTCACAATGCTATTTAACTGATTGAGAAGTTCAGGAGAATATTGTTCTAACACCTTGCGATGTTCGCCTTTACTTTCACTTAATAAGTATAGTTCATGTCGGCGCTTACTAATGGCTAAAAACAACGCCAATAGCATGGTACAAATTAAAAACCATGGGGTGAAAGGAATATCAATCACCAATCCACCGCCAATGGCGCGTAGCACAAAACCAAAAGCAATGACCATAATATCAATAATAACAACTTGCTTTAGTTTTATGGAGTAGGCCACATTTATAATAAAATAGCCAAGGAGCAATATGCTAAACGAAGCATCTAAGAAATAAGCTACGAGCAAGGAAATAAACAGCAAAATACAACCGTAGAGTAATGCTCTATTTGGTTTTAACCGACCAGAAGCAATAGGGCGAAACCGTTTTTCTGGATGGCTGCCATCGGCTTCTCTATCCATATAATCATTAAAAACATAGACGCAGCCTGAAACAAGGCAAAATAGTATAAAGCCCCCGATACATCTAAGCAACATTTCAAAGGTGACAATTTTAATGGAAAAAATCAAAGCAGCAAATACCAGCAAGTTTTTCGTCCACTGCTTTGGTCTTAGTATTGCAATATAGGGCATCGACTTATACCAACTCACTTCGTGAAGGCTCCCTTATAAATGGTCTCTACAATATTCGGTACTTTTCCTGCTGGGTCATTATCTACACTGCCGGTGACTCGACTTACCAAATATTCTACATCCTCTTTTGTAATAGCTAACTCCGCCAAGTTATGACCTTGTCCAATATTTTGGATAAACTGCTGGTATGCCGCCATACACTCTTTTTTACCGACAGAAGGTTTACCACTGAGCGCGGTTGCTATACGGTCAAATTTTTCCTGTGAAAATTCATAAGTATGCTCTAGCCAACTCCCAAACAAGGCCATCAAACCTAATCCATGACTACTATTGGTCTTAACCCCAATAGGATATTGGAGACGATGGGGCATACAAGTCGTGGAATTAGCTAGGTTAATTCCCATAAGGGTACTGGCAAACATTAAATTCGTGCGGGCCGTAACATTCTGCAAATCCCCTAAGACTTGAGGTAAATATTCCCTTACACATGCAATAGCGTTAAGAGAATTAATCTCAATTTGAGGGCTTAGGCCATTTTTTGATATATAAGTTTCTACGGCATGAGCAAAAATATCAAATCCTGTATCTAACGTAACAGTAGCAGGTAAGGACATGGTCAGTGCAGGATCTACAATCGCTAAACGGGGGAAAAGCCCCTCATGACGAAAACTAGTTTTAATACTGCAAGCGGTATCGGTTAGAAGGGCTGCCCAATTGGTTTCCGACCCTGTACCCGCTGTTGTAGGAATCGCCACTAACGGCACATCAACATGAGTGATTGGAGTTTCCCCTAATAAATAAGGCTCCACCTTCTCTCCTGTTGATAGGCCTAAAGCGATGCCTTTGGCCCCATCAATTACACTACCGCCCCCTAATGCTACAATCACATCCGGTTTCCAAGGGGTAAAGGTAGTAACACAGGCATTGACTTCACTGGTTAAGGGATTGGCACTAATACCATCAAAAACAGCCGTCTCAGCCCCCTGCTCAAGAAGTCCTTTTACTAGTTGATCCGTATACCCTTGTTTTTTCATCGCACTTTTGCCCGTAACAATTAGCACCCGTTTTCCTACTGTGACAATTTTAGTCGGCGCGTTCTCAAACTCACCCCAGCCAAATACTACTTTAGTTGGCATATAATATGAAAAATGCATGGCATTCCACTCCTAATTTTTTTATCAATACATTCATAATGATACTAGAAATATCCAATGGTGCAAAGAAAAACTTTTCTTCCTTGGTAAAAATCCCTAGTATTCCCCTAAAAGGAAGGCTGACTATAGAAAAAATTCCATAGTCAGCCTTCTTGCTATACAATTTCTACCTGATACTTCCGTAGCCAAGTATCAGCCTGAATGAGATAGGCAAATAGCTGTGGCCGACTCATG
>JAPUES010000268.1 GCA_027492445.1 Sporomusaceae bacterium
TTTTTTTCTGGTATTGTATATTCATAATCTTTCCATTCACCTAAAGAATGCCTCCACTTTATTGTCACACCACTTTTCGTTGCTAATAAAGCTTGTATGAGAGAGTTAGGTATATTAAAGCTATAGTTAAATATTGCATTAGGAAAGGAAGTACCATCCGACGCTAAGGGCTCGGATAAAACCCAGGCTTTATTATCAACCACTACCGTGATAGATTCCTTTATGGAATGACGACCAGGACGTGAATCATTAAAAGAAAAGTTTAGTCGATAGGATTTACCACGTTTTGGAGAATCCAATAACCAAAAGTCTGCTGTCATATGTTCTGAGTCAAGAAAATGCCATATTGTGTCTGTATCCTGTACATAAAACCATTTTTTCTCGTTCTTATCGATGCCATGTTTAATCCGATCATCATCTAATGCTTTTTTTAGTTCTTTAGGGTCAAGTGTTACTTTTGGACTATCAACCACTGGTTTACTAACCTCCGGAGTGTCATTCTTGTTATTATTAACCATCGGCAAGTCTTTCCCATAATCATTAAATATCCGTTTTGCTACAAAACCTATTGGAGATTTTTCCGTAGTGGTAAGCCATTTATCTGTATGATTCTGAAATTCATCATGAAGCTCTCCCTCAGGTAAATACATATTTCGCTCCATAAGAATAAACGTCAGGCTACCCTCTTTTACAAGATAATGTGACAGCATATAAGATCCTATTGGATTGGGTGTCGCTGCCAAACTAGTTTTATAGGTTGTTTTCATCCACATATCCAATTGCCTATTTGGTGCTTCTCCTGTGAAAATCACCTTTTCTTGATCCACCTGATATGCAACATCCGCTCCTTCGCTAATTGTCAGCCAGTTAGGTGAAGCATTAGCTAATGTATTTGCAGAAAAAATGATTATAATACTAAAAACCATTCCTAGTAAGCACCTTATCATGTTATACCTCCATACATTTTTTATAACTGTTCTTATAAATCCGACACGGGAAACTATAACTTTCCATAAAAAACAAAAAATTCCTGCTAAATTGCATGAAACTTTTATATGACCTATTAATTTTTCAATAGTAGGTGCCATTTCTAATCTATTATCATATCCTATATCAAACTACGGTAAAGTTGTTGTTTAGGAGGCAATACTATGGAAATGGCAACAATAAGGCATCTCTTTCCAGGGGGAAATACACCACAGGGTTTTTTTTCTTACTATAACTACATAATCTCAACGGATGCCACTCGCGTCTTTATCTTAAAAGGTGGACCTGGTACTGGCAAGTCCACTTTCATGCGTAAAATTGGTGAAGCATTGGTAGCACAAGGCTACGCTGCTGAGTTTCATCATTGTTCTAGTGATAACAATTCTTTAGATGGTGTGGTCATACCCAAACTAGGCGTGGCGTTCATTGATGGCACTGCCCCCCATATTGTCGACCCCAAGCACCCTGGATGTGTAGATGAAATCTTAAATTTAGGGGAATATTGGAATGAAAAGGGTATTGTCCCGCATAAAGCCAATATTATAAACTGTACTACGGAAATAAGTAAAAACTATCAGCGGGCCTACCGCTTTTTGAAGGCTGCCAAACTGATTTATGACGATGTTGCTGCTATAAATACAGAGGCGCTCGATATTACAAAGACAAACCAAGTTGCCTCTGAATTGCTAGAAAAAATATTTACTGGCCCTAAAAGAATAGGATCTGGAAAAATACGAAAGCTCTTTGCTTCTGCTATAACACCCGATGGCCCAGTCAACTATCTAGCGTCTTCCGTTTGGTGTGCAGAAAAATGCCATGTAATAAGCGGCGATCCAGGTACAGGCAAAAGTACCATTCTCCAAAAAGTCATTACTACCGCTATAACCATGGGCCTTACGATTGAAGTGTATTATTGCCCACTCAATCCTGAAAAACCAGAGCATATCCTTATTCCTGAATTGGCTACCGCAGTGACGACTTCTACCACACCTCATCTCTATCAAGTAGTAAAGAATAACCCTACTACTGCTGTAAACATGAATGACTATTTAAATCCTATCATTATAGAAAAGTATCAAGAAAGGATTCGCTACAATCAGCAACTTTTCTGGGAACTTTGGTCAAAAACGATAGCATGCCTTAACCAGTCAAAACAACTCCATGATGAACTTGAGAATTACTACGTCCCCTATATGAATTTCCAAGGTATTCAAGACTTATGGGAAAAGACCTTAAAGCGTGTTTTAGCTTATGTTTGAAATTAGTTCCAGTATCCTTTAAGTACAACTAATAATGCCGCAATTCCTGTACAACAAGAATTGCGGCATTATTTAACATTGTTCAATAGATTTTCCTTATAAAACATTTATGGTACTATTATCCTGAGTTTTGCAGCAAAATAAGACAAAAAAGCCCTGCCCGTCTAGCAAATTCGCTGACTGGAGGGCTTTTACTATTTGGTAAAATGATGTTGTGTAATTTAGCCTTGTTTATGGCATTGCAATTTTTTTTAATATTAGATGTATTCATAATTTTATTGCCAAGGTCGATATCGAATGTTGCTTCCAGCGACTGCAAAATTTCATCCCGCTAGTCAAACAAGTAGTAGTTTTCATCAAGGTGTGAGCAGGAATATCGTATTAATGACTCGCGAATCTGATTAACAGGATGCTTTTTAGCTAGCTTGTACTCAAGCACACGTAAGATAAGAAGAGAAACGAAGCAGATAAGGACATGGGCGTTAATATGCTCTGTAAGTTTAAGATAAACTGGTCTTGCCCTGAACTCGCTTTTAATAGTTTTAAAAGATTCCTCAATTTCCCATAATCCTTTGTAAACATTGCGGATTTCAATATCCGACAGATGTTTTTCACTAGTGACGATGGAATAATATCCATCGTATTTTTCTTCTTCTGTAATTTTATCAAGATTTAACGATAAAACGATTCCATCAGGTATTTCGCCAGTTTCTTTGATAAACTTTAGGTTTTTAACGTAACTGGCAGCTCCTACGCTAGTTGCTCTGGTGTACTTCCCAGGATTGGCAATCAAATCTTTAGCTTTTACAAGAACGAGTTCTCGTTCTTTCTTTTGTTTATTAGCGTACTTTTGTGAATAGTAGACCCTTTGTTTTTGATAAATATTCATTTTAAGGGAGCGTCTCCCTTGCGAGTTTTCGAGTTGGATCGTTTTAGCATATACTCTGGATTTATGGATAAAAAACACTTCATTGTCGTTTTTATCTATTTCTTTGTCGTGGAGGTATCCTTCTTGAGCGAGTACCCAGGCTTTAAACTCCTTGTCAGCGGATAAGACACTCTGCCCATAGACATATCCATCATTGCCCGTTATCATCATTGATTCCTGCAAGAAAAGCAGTGTTATCGCTGGTATTTAGCCCCCGATCAGCGACTGTGATAATTCGTTCAATACTATAGTCTTTTTTTACTCTGCGAACGATGGGGATGAGTGAAGTTTTTTCACTTTCACCGCCGGAGAAGATATTGAAGGCCATGGGAATGCCGTTTGAGTCCATCAGAAGTTTAGCAAAGGTCTTATTCTTTTCTGTAGTCAATAGCATATGCAGACTGAAAGGCTTGAATGAATAAAGGTTGTCACTTTATTTTGCCGAATATTCTATATATTTTTGACGAAAAAGATATTTATTCTTTTTTGAATTCTATTAAGAAATCGGCAAAAAAAGATACTCCTACTTTTGAACTTGGTGATTTTATTTCTCAGAAGGAAAAATATAGAGGGCATATTAATGCCTATTTACTTGACGTGAATACAAGGATAGATAAATCCGTCAAAGAAAAATTGGCACTTACAATTGAGCCAGTTTATTCTTTTGATGAAATAGCGCAACGTATTAATGATATTATGGCGCTAGATATAACTTTCTCCTACCATATTGATCCTATTCGCATTTACCATAAAATCCTTAGCCATTTGTGGTAATGAGGAGATATAAATATCCGTTGAAGACATGCCCAACATCATTACGCTAGCGAGGGAATAGGCTATTATTTGCTTATTCATAATAGATTAACTTTGCCCTCCCCCGTAACAAATAGACTTTTCGGTGACGATGAACTTTCACAAAAGCTCCCTTCATCAAACAGTACCTCTAGTCTTTCGTAAGTGTTTAATTTTTCTGTTTTCATAGGTTTATACCTTCATTACATCTTTCAATATATCTTAGCAATTCCTTGCCAAACTCAGAATCCAGTTGAAATGTATTATAATCCATTACTCTATTATTTAAATACTGCAATATTAGCCATCCCTTACCATAGCTACCCGGCAACACTCCTGCAAAAAAGAAACCCATTCGTTCAAGATCTGCACACATTTGCTGGGCTACTGGTCTATGGAGCAATAAATAACAATAGACTGCCTCCACTCTTTGCAAACAGAGTATCTTTAACTGTCTTTGAATTTCCTGTTTTGTTTCTTTTGAGTAACTATTTACAATAATTTCTGCCGAACCGTAGGGGTTAACTTTAACCTCAACGTTCATCTCTGGCGCTAGGCTACTATCCTCTTCATAAAATTCTTCCTGTATAACAATTCCTAACTGCCTCCCAATATCCTTAATCATCCCCTTATGATTAATGGGTAAATACCAATAAGCCTCAGTTACTTCTTGCAAATAGGCAAAAGAATGTATAATGCTTTCCCGATTTGCGCCTTCCGGTCTAAGGGAAGTAAATCTCATATTGGGTAGCATCGCTAATAATATATAGCAATCAACCAAGCCCATTTTATGTGATACTTTCTGTGAATAGGGGTGAGAACAAACGGAAGCAGTGTATACCCCATATTTTTGTAGTTCTTTACTTTTCCCTAGCAATTCATCACTTAATTTATTTAAAATCCCCTTGCCACGATATTCAGGATACACGGCTGCCGCACCAAACTCATACATATTTTCATCTAATACACATTTCTCCATTGCCCCATGTCCGACGATTTCACCAGTAGTAAGGGCTACAACCCAAGATATAATAGTACCGTTTTTATTCATTTCTCGAATGTGCTCTGGATAATACATTTTTTCATTTGGATAGGAGTTGCCATAGGCTTCATAAATACAAGTAGCAACTGCAATTGCCTCTTGGGGTTCCATCATTCTTATTTCTTTAATTTCACCGACTTTTCTATCTTGTTTTTTTTCCACATTTTTTTCATAAAGATCTTCAGAACCTTCCATGATTCTCTGCCCAAAGTATTTTACCAAACTAACCTCGTTGCCATCCCGTCCCCGATTTACAAAGGATACTTCGTCCATTAACTCCCTCAGAAGAAAAATTCCTAAACCATCCAGATTAACGGTATCGCCCTTCTGGTATTCAGGTAAAAGCTCTACGTCACAGGGCTTACCCCAATCATGAACAATCATCTTTAAGCCTGTTGGCATTACTTCAAATGTTACTTCAATAAATGACTCTTGATTTGAATATTCAATTGCTCTTACAATGCTTTCTTCTAATGCCAAAATTATTTTTGCTATTTCTTTCTTCTCTA
>JAPUES010000269.1 GCA_027492445.1 Sporomusaceae bacterium
AATTTGGCCTAATTGATGGCTATGTGCCTGATTTAAAAGAGAATAATAATATTTCCTGTTTGTTATTTAAAGATCAAGAGGGTTCTTTCTTGGTAGGAGCTGCTGCTGCTTTGCAAAGTAAGAGTGGCAAAGTCGGCTTTGTAGGTGGTATGCAAATCCCTACTATTGAGAAATTTGAAGCTGGTTATATGGCGGGGGCTAAATATGTGAATCCAAAGATTGAAGTTATATCCGACTACATTGGTACTACTGGCTATGCCTTTAAAGATCCTGTAAAAGGTAAAGAACTTACCCTAAAACAAATCAAAGATGGAGCTGACGTGATATACCATGCTTCTGGTGCCTCTGGTATTGGTGTACTTGAAGCCGCTGCAACCCAGCAAAAATTTGCAATTGGTGTAGATTCCGACCAATCCTTAACAGCAACAGATGCACAGCGCCCTTATGTCTTAACAAGTATGCTAAAACGTGTTGATACTGCAGTTTATGATACCATTAAAAATGTCCTTGATAGTACTTTTAAAGGTGGTTATCGTGAATTTGGCGTCAAAGATAATGGCGTAGGCTATGCTGAAAATGAGTACAACAAGACTATGATTAGTACGATGAAACCTAAATTAGAAGACCTTAAAGCTAAGATTATTAGTGGAGAAATTAAAGTTCCAGCAACAAAGAAAGATGTGAAATAAGTAGTTTATCCTAATGACTTGTTTTGTGAGGGGATGGCATTGGTCATCCCCTTTCTAAGTAAGCTAATAGAATGAATGGCGGTGATATAGATGGAAAAAGTATTGGAGCTAAAAAATATTACCAAAGGCTTTCCAAGATTAATTGCAAATGATGCTATCTCCCTAAGGGCAGTAGCAGGTGAAGTTCATGCTTTGGTAGGGGAGAATGGTGCTGGAAAAAGCACTTTAATGAATATTATTACCGGTTTGTATCACCAAGATGAAGGTGAAGTATGGCTCAATGATGAAAAATTAAACTTTTCTGGGCCGCGAGATGCTATTTTGAGAGGCATTGGTATGGTTCATCAACATTTTATGCTCGTCAACCGCTTTACTGTTGTACAAAATATCATTTTAGGATATGAGGGTGGAGCAAGGGGAATTATTGATTTTAAAAAGGCTAAGGAAAAAGTCGAAGAATTATGCCGGCTATATGATTTTAAATTGGATTTAGATAAACCTGTGGGCGAGTTGTCCGTTGGTCATCAGCAACGAGTAGAAATTTTAAAAGTATTATACCGAGGGGCAGATGTTTTAATATTAGATGAACCTACTGCAGTACTTACCCCTCAAGAGGTTGAAGAATTATTCATAAATTTAGAGAAGCTAAAGGGTCAAGGGAAAATAATTTTATTTATAAGTCACAAGCTCCATGAAGTATTGCGCATTGCCAATCAGATTACAGTGCTTAGACGTGGCAAGGTTGTCGGTACTGTGACAGCAGCAGACACTAATAAGAAAAATTTGGCGGAGATGATGGTGGGGCGCCCAGTCTTGTTTCACCCTGAAAAACCAGAGTGTAAGATGGAAGAACCTGTTATCGAAGTCCAGAATATTACCATTAAAACGGGACAAGAAAGATATTCCCTGCATGATTTATCTCTTCAGATTAGAGGAGGAGAAATTTATGGTATTGCTGGTGTGGAAGGCAATGGGCAACGGGAATTAGTGGAATCCATTATGGGACTTACTCCTTATGATGAGGGACAGATTTTGCTAAAAGGCCAAAATCTTAAGGGTAAGAGTGTAAGGGAAATTCGTAAGAGTGGTGTCGGATATATTCCAGAAGATCGGCATCATCGAGCCGTGGTTTTGCCTATGACAGTATGGGAGAATGCTGTGCTGGGGATGGAAAATGATGCTCACTATGGTTGTTGGTGGAAGCTTGACATTGAAGCCATCAAGGAATTTACGCGGCGTAAAATTTCAGAATTTGATATTCGACTGGGAACCATTGAAACAGCACTGCGCAACTTATCAGGGGGCAATCAACAAAAGGTAGTATTAGCTAGGGAACTTAGTAGTGACCCAGATTTTATTATTGCCTCTCAGCCGGTACGCGGCCTTGATATTGGGGCGATTGAATTTATTCACAAACAGCTAATTATAGCGCGCAATAAAGGCAAAGGGATACTCTTGATTTCTGCAGATTTAGAAGAAGTATTATCGATTTCCGATCGAGTAGGAATTATGTATAATGGTGAGATTGTGAAAGAGTTTGTACCTGGTGAGCTAGAAGTAGAAGAAATCGGCCACTATATGCTAGGCGCTAGCCAAAAGGTGGGATAGCAGAATATGAATAAGAGAATAAAGATATTACTACTACAAATGCTAACACCCCTTATTGCCGTTTTATTTGCTGTTCTGGTAAGCTCCCTATTAATTTTATTTATCGGCAAAGATCCGGTTGAAGTTTTTCAGACGATGATAGAATTTAGTTTTGGTAGACTGGATAGTATTGGGGCAATTTTATTTAATGCTACGCCGCTTATTTTTTCGGGATTATCTGTTGCGATTGGCTTTCGGTTAGGTTTATTTAATATTGGAGTGGAAGGACAGTATTTTATTGGCGCTCTTATGGCTGCTGTAGTTGGCTTTAGCTTTAGTGGACTACCTATGTTTATTCATTTGCCCTTAGCCATTGCCGCAGCAATGATAGGGGGGGCTTTATGGTCCCTTGTGCCCATTTATTTAAAACTAAAACGGGGTGTACATGAGGTTATTAGTACCATTATGCTAAATTATGTAGCCTATTCTTTAATTCATTATTTGATTACAGAAGTCTTCATGGATCATAATCAAAATATACCAGAAGGCATGGGTTCTCCTATTATTCGTACACCTAAATTTATAGATAGTGTATTAATCCCCAAATTACATGATCTCTTAAGTTTATTTGGGATTGAATTACCTCACTATGTCTATTTAAATTGGTTTTTTATCCTAGCACTTGTGTTAGCGGCAGGAATTTATTATTTAATTGCACGCACTCCCTTTGGTTTTCAAATACGAGCAGTGGGCAGTAACCCAGGGGCAGCAGAGGCCTCAGGCATAAAACCAGATAAGGTTTATTTACGTGGCTTTTTACTCAGCGGTGCCATTGCAGGTCTTGTAGGTTTGTCCCATTTACTATGTTTTTATGGTTACATGGACTTGGATTTCCCCAAAAGCCTTGGCTTTAATGGTATTGCGGTAGCTTTAATGGGGAATAATAATCCCTTTGGCATTGTAGTATCTGCTGTTCTTTTTGGTTTTTTAAGCAGAGGAGCAGAAGGAATACAGACCTTTTTAGGAGTGCCTATGGAAGTAGTTATTATTATGCAAGGCATTATTATATTAAGCGTGGTTGTTGCTGCGAATATTTTAGGGCGGTATATTCGTATATGGGAGAAAAAGGAGGTGTAATAATGGATATTGCAGAAATGCTGGCTTCAGCTCTTAGGATGATGATGCCAGTCTTGATTACAGCCTTAGGTGCTATTTATTCGGAACGTAGTGGCGTCACTAATATCGGTTTGGAAGGCATGATGTTAACGGGAGCTTTTTGGGCCGCCTATGGAGCGCTACATTATGGGGTATTAGGCGGAGTGGGAATGGGTATTCTTATGGCGATGCTCATGGCCTTAATTCATGCCTTGGTAACTGTCACCTATCGCGTAGACCAGATTGTATCTGGTGTGGCAATTAATATTTTAGCCTATGGCTTATCTCGCTTTTTTAGTTTGGAGTTATTTGGGATGGCGACGACCAGCCCCCATGTGGAGAGTATGCCCAAGATTAATATACCGATTCTGCAAGATATTGGTTTTATAAAACCATTAGTTACAGACCTTTCACCAATTATTATAGTGGGTATTTTACTAGTGTTTGTTACCTATTGGATTTTAGAAAAAACTACCTTTGGTCTTAGGCTAAAATCTGTAGGAGAAAATCCCTTAGCTGCTGATACCTTAGGCATTAAAGTATTACACTACCGCTACTATGGTGTGCTCATCAGTGGCGCTTTTGCAGGTTTAGCGGGCACATATTTAGCCATTGAGCACACAGGCATGTATGTGGAGGGTATGACCCAAGGAAAAGGTTATATTGCTTTAGCAGCTATGATTTTCGGCAATTGGAATCCAATTGGTGCCTTAGGGGCGGCTTGCTTATTTGGTTTTGCCGAGTCCTTAAGTCTGCGCGTCATGCAAAATAAAATCATTCCCTACCAATTTATTAAGATGTTACCTTATTTATTAACCCTTTTTGTCCTAGCTGGGGTAGTGCGTAAATCCCAACCGCCAGCCGCAGTAGGGGTGCCTTACTCTCGGGAAGATAAATAGATAAAGGTTTACAGTTGCAAGTTGCAATTGTAAACCTTTTTTTGCGCTATTCTTATTGCCGGTATTCTTAGGTGCTTGGCAAAATCTTCATAAGTAATGAACCGTTGGTTTGTAACCAAGTACGATGCTCTTTAAAGTTTGGTGAATAGTTACTAACTTCTTGCCAAAACAATGAGGAATGGTTAAGGACGCGTAAATGAGAAAGTTCATGAATAATAAGATAATCAATAACTTCAGGCGGAGCCATAATAATACGCCAATTGTAGTTAATGTTGCCTTTAGAAGAACAACTGCCCCAACGAGTTTTTTGATCTTTAATGGTAACGCGCTGGGGTTGTACCTTAATCGCCTTACTCCAGAAAATAGTTTTTTCCAATAATAAATCTTGCGCTTTTTTCCAATACCATTCTCGTAGGAGATGGGTTGGAAGAGAAGGATTTTGTATAGCAGTAACAGGTATATGAAGGATAATTTGGTTGTTTTTTAATGTAATGGTGGGGAAAGAATCCTGAGAACTAAGAAAGATAAGGGTGTGTGGTTCTCCTAAATAAAGGACGATAGCTCCATTTGTAATGCGTTTATTTAAAGGATTTTCACCCATGACGGCTAAATGGGAAAGACGTTTTATAATCCAAGAGCTTTTTTTATATAATAGGGCTTCAATACTTTCTTTAGGATAGTTGTTAGGAACTGTAATTTCTAAGTGACTGCTAGAAAGGAGCTTTATTTGAAGAGTTCTACGATTTTTTTGAAAGGTGACATGATAGGTAAGGGGATGGTTTTCTAATATAATTTTATTCATAAGGATAAGATTAGGCACTAGGATCCTTAAATCCTGCCAAGTAAGAATAAAACAAAAAAAGTCTCCAATATAATAATTGGAAACTTAATAATTACTTGGTGCCGAAGGCCGGACTCGAACCGGCACGTGGAGTACACGTCTGATTTTGAGTCAGGTGCGTCTGCCAATTCCGCCACTTCGGCACGTAGAGCGAAGGTGTCCCTTCAACTTTTACTATGATACCATAATAAAGTATTATTGTCAAATATAAATTTATAGTAAAAGATAAGAATGTAATGGTAATTGGTGTACATCTGCATAACAGAAAAAGTATCGGGAATAATTGTAGCGTATATTAAAAAAGGAGGG
>JAPUES010000270.1 GCA_027492445.1 Sporomusaceae bacterium
GGAATTTACCAATGACTGGTTAGTGCGACGCGAGAAAAATTTTAAAATAAATCAACAACTGATTCAGGCTACCAAAAATGATGATTTTACCTATTTAATCATTGGCCGTGATGATTGTTCTCCTTATTCAAGATCCCACCAAGAATCCCGTTGGTTGGCGAAGGATACAGAAGGATTGTCTGCAAGTAAATATTTATCCTTTCCAGGTGCGGATCAATTAGGTTTAATTTTACTTACAAGAGCGGCAAATGATTTACGCAATATAATCCCATCTTTTGCTATCAAGTATACCCAAGGGGTTGGTGATAAAACCATTCCTTCTTATCAAGATGTGCAAGTGGGCCGAGCCGTTCGAGAACATCTTTTTGCAGCGGGTTGCGTGCCCTTATTATCAGAATCCATCGCGGATATCATTTTATCCGTTCATACTCCTGTCGATGGCTGGACGCGCGAGGCTGGCGGGGGAAACAATCCTTATAAAGCAAATCCAGAGACGATAGACTTTGTGAAACAGATAAAGCTAGATCTTGCGGCCAATCGCAAAGTGGCACTAGCCGATGTTGCCTTTGCCAATGGCGCCGATAATTCTCTCATGGGAGAAATGGCAAAGAATAATTTATTACCTCAGTTGCAATCTTATAATGGTTGGAATACAGCAAGTAATACAATCGGCTATGCCATTGGGCAAGCCGTATTTGCACAAAACATGACAACCGAGGATAAAAATAAATTACTACTTCTTCGTCTATTGGATGATTGGGCATACCAAGCTAATATTCGCAGAACCTTATTAAACCAAGTATTAATTCCTGTAGGACATAGTGATGTACAGCTCAATGAAATATTGCCCTCATTAGAAATTGAGACGAAACAACAAATGCAGACCTTTGGTCAGCAGTATTTCCCTTGCTTTCCCCTAGAAACACTAACGGTATCTTATCCTTGGAATAGAATGTTTGAAGTAGAACCTAAAATCTAGTAAAGACAAAGGATAAGAAGATAATTTGATAAATCTATAAGCACGTTAAAAAAAGAATTAAATTGGCTGTTATAGGCAGGAATATATACTGAAAAAACAGAATATAGGAAGACAAGAAACCTAGGGAGGAGACTTTGCTTTTTAGGTTTTAAAAATCATAAGGAGGTTACCCATGAAAAAGCTATTAGTCATGATGATGGTTTCCATTTTAGCAGTCGGTCTGCTTGCTGGTTGTGGCGCTAAAAAGGGAGAAGAAAAAGCACCTGCAAAACAATTTATTAACATTGCTACAGGTGGTACAGCTGGGGTTTATTATCCTCTTGGTGGCGCAATTGCCGAAATTCTTAATAAAAACGTTCCTGGTGTGAATGCTACGGCCCAAAGTACAGGTGCTTCTGTAGCCAATATTAATATGCTCAAAGAAGGTAAAGTTGAACTTGCTTTGGTGCAAAATGATACTACTTATTATGCTTTCAAAGGTATTGAAATGTTTAAAGATAAACAAGTTGCCAATATCAGAGGTGTGGCAACGCTGTATAATGAAACCATTCAAATTATTGTCCTTGAAGATAGCCCTATAAAATCTATTGCAGATCTTAAAGGGAAAAACGTGGCAGTTGGTTCCATCGGTAGTGGTACGGAAGCCAATGCTCGCCAAATATTAGAGACTTATGGTCTTACATATAATGACTTTAAACCTCAATATCTTTCCTTTGGTGAAGCTGCTAGTGGCCTTAAAGATGGCAATGTTGACGTTGCTTTTGTAACGGCAGGCGCTCCTACAGCTGCGATACAAGATATTGCATTCCAGAAAAAAGTTAGATTGCTTGCCATAGAAGCGGATAAAGCAGAAGCTTTGATTAAAAAGTATCCTTTCTATGCCAAACAAGTAGTTAAAGCCAATACCTATCCTGGACAAACAACGGATATTACTACTGTAGCCGTAAAAGCTATGTTGGTAGTTCCAGAAAGTTTAGATGCTGACACTGTTTACAAAATGACAAAAGCCATTTATGGCAATACAGATCGGCTAAAAGCTGCTCATAAGTTAGGTGAAGGGATTACCAAAGAAAGCGCATTAGAAGGTATGCCAATTACCCTTCATCCAGGTGCAGAAAAATTCTTTAACGAAAAATAGGATTGTGGAGAGTACAAAATGCCGGGCCTGCTTTTTTGCCCGGCATTTTGTTAACTATTATAGTGAAAAAATATAGTAGAGAAAAACTCTTTTTTCTCTCGGTAACGATTAGCCTACTCATTTTTGTAGTAACTTATTGGTGGCTCATACCTCTTAGTATCATTGTAAAAACAGAGTCAGGTACTATTCTTTCGATACCGACTTATACAAGTGATACTTTTAGCCTTCGTTTTACCCATTCGGTTCATAAAACCCCCGTGTGGGAAAATTTTGTTGTCACAGGCGTGGATAAGCTAATACTGACATCCACGGAATATCGATCTTATGGTGTCGGTATGCCTTCTCTTCCTTCTGAGGGTGTATTTACCCAATTAGAAGATCGCTTTATATTGACAAATCTCAATCGTCCTTTTAGCCAAATACCAGTAAGAGTAGGTCCTGAGGCGAAATTATCTCTCTTTCATGGAGAACAGGAATACCCTCTCTACGAATGGTTTGCACCTGGGACATTGGTAGTGGTTAGTATTGACTATGATTACTTAGGATTTATTTTTCCAAATTTTAATAGGGTTAAGTGAAAACTTAGCAGCACTAAAGGAGTGATTGGATTGACAGTGGAAGAAGAACATAAACAGTTTAAGGCTGATGAAATTCTAAAAGAATTTGATGCCGAAGCTGATAAACGTATTTTAACAGGCTTTGTTGGGCGCATCGTATCAGCAATTGCAATTTGTTTTACCCTTTTTCAATTATATACTGCCTTTTATGGCGTTCTTGATGCTCAATTACAACGAGCAATTCACTTGAGCTTCGGTATGGGCCTGATTTTTTTACTCTATCCCACTCGCCATTCTTGGTCGCGGACGAGTATACACCCTTTTGATCTCTTACTAGCTATTGTCGGCGCAGCAGTCCCTATGTATGTCGTGGTTACCTACCACCAACTGGTGCTGCGTGCTGGCACCGTTAGTGATGTAGATTATGCAGTGGGAGGCCTTGGGATTTTACTGGTTATCGAAGGATGCCGTAGAGTGGTAGGCAAACCGATGGTTATTGTTGCCGTCTCTTTTATGGCTTATGCTTTTCTCGGACCTTATCTTCCTGATATTATTGCTCATCGTGGCGTAAGTCCTTCCGATTTAGTTGCTCATTTGTACTTTACTACAGAGGGGATTTTCGGAATTCCCCTAGGAGTATCCTCCACCTTTATCTTTTTATTTATCTTGTTTGGCGCTTATTTAGAGTCCACTGGACTAGGGAAATTCTTTATTGATATTGCCAACTCCATTGCGGGTTGGGCTAGTGGCGGACCTGCAAAAGTTACGGTACTTGCTAGTGGCATGATGGGCACTATCTCAGGCAGTTCTGTCGCTAATGTGGTAGGTGTTGGTAGCTTTACTATACCCATGATGAAAAAACTGGGTTATGACAAGGAATTTGCCGGTGGGGTAGAAGCTGCTGGTTCCACAGGCGGACAAATTATGCCGCCTATTATGGGGGCTGCTGCCTTTTTGATGGCTGAATTTATGGGAGTTCCTTATATGGATGTGGTAAAAGCAGCGGTAATACCAGCGCTTTTATACTATACAGGTGTTTGGATCTCTGTTCATCTAGAAGCGAAACGAAAAGGGCTAAAAGGTATTCCTCGCCATGAACTACCGAAAATGAAAGAGGTATTTTTCAATCGTGGGCATTTGGCCCTGCCGCTTGTTGCTATTTTGTTCTTGCTTATGGAAGGAGCTACTCCGACGAAAGCTGCCTTATGGGGTATTGTCATTGCCATTGTAGCCAGCTCATTCCGCAAATCCACGCGTATGAAACCAATTCAGCTTGTTGAAGGATTGGAAAATGGAGCAAAGGGTATCTTAGGAGTACTGGTAGCCTGCGCTACTGCAGGTATTATTATTGGTGTGGTTACCAAGACAGGGGTAGGCTTAAAGCTTGCTGGTGGCCTTATAGAGTTAGCTGGCGGCATGCTCCTTCCCGTTATGTTCTTTACCATGATTACTTCCTTAATTTTAGGTATGGGTGTGCCGACGACGGCTAACTATGTTATTACGGCGACCATTGCAGCTCCCGCCTTAATACAACTCGGTGTTCCCATTATAGCCGCTCATATGTTTGTATTTTACTTTGGAATTATTGCCGATATTACGCCGCCGGTGGCGCTGGCCGCTTATGCCGCGTCAGGAATATCTGGTGGTAACCCTATGAAAACAGGGATTGTTGCGGCCAAATTAGCCATAGCAGCCTTTATTGTTCCCTATATCTTTGTGTATGCTCCTGTAATTTTAATGGTGAAGGCTACGCCAATGGAAGTTATGGTTGCAGCTGTTTCAGCAGTCACTGGCATGTGGGGACTAGGCCTCGCTATGATTGGTTACTGGTATACGGATGTACACTGGACTGTGCGGATTGTTTCCTTTATGGCGGGGTTAATGCTAATTGCTCCTGGACTAATGACCGATGTAATGGGGGCTACTATACTGGTTGGAATTTATTTCTTGCAACGCCGTAAGCTAAGTACAAAGTTGCAAAGTATTTAGTTGGGAGTTGTTTATAAGCTGGAATTCTTTTAGAGGATTTCAGCTTATCTTTTTTTCTAAATGGATTATAATAATTAATATATACATATTGCTGACAAGTAGTATATAATGTTTCATGGATATTGAAGTTTTTTAGTGAGGTGACATTATGGAACAAGTAATTGATTTTTTTCTAGATTATGGGGTAGTAGGGCTGTTTGTTGTTTCGTTTATTGAATCATTTATTTCCCCAATATTGCCTGATTTATTATTGATTCCCATGGGATTAGCTCTTCCCGAAAAGGCTATCTATTATTCGGTAATTGCTACAACGGCCTCCGTGTTAGGTGGCTTCGTAGGATATTTTATTGGTAATCGTTTAGGGATACCAGTATTAGAAAAATATGCACCGCCTAAGCATGTGGCAACCATTCACAATTGGTTAGAAAAGTACGGCGGTTGGGCAATTTTCTTTGCTGCTATGGCACCTATTCCGTACAAGTTTGTTAGTATTAGTGCGGGTGTATTTCGCGTTAATATGGTGGCGTTTGTCTTGGCATCTATTTTTGGTCGGGGGAAAAGATTCTTGCTGGAAGGCGTTTTGATTTTTTATTATGGGCCACAAGCAATCGAGCTGATTAAGAATTATTCCGATAATTTTATCATTGGATTCCTGGTGCTTGTCGCTATTGGCGGCGTTGGACTGCTAGTAAAGAGAAAAAAGCTCGTTAAGGGTTTGAGCTAAAATAAGCAAAAAAAGACTTGGCATGCCAAGTCTTTTTTTGTTATAAGATGCTGTTTTTACATACAATATAAGAAC
>JAPUES010000271.1:0-3125 GCA_027492445.1 Sporomusaceae bacterium
CAAGCCTTAGTTGCCCTTGCTTGGAATCAAGAAAGTGTTATACTTTCTGATTACGTTAAAAAATCTTCCTTTCTGACGTGCATAGTTTTCCTACTATTACAGTCTAAAAGGAAGATCCATCACCTATTTGTGCATATTTTTATGCACACTCATTTAGTTTTATTTGCATTTCTGAATAACCTTCAAAGTTATCAAGAAGGCCAGCAAGTGCATTTTCAACATTGATAAGGTTTACTGCCTGAGGGTCTTTTTTATTTCCTAAATGAAGATCAAATCCAAACTTTTGTTTATCACTGCAAGTAAAAGCTTTATTATTATCAATATTAATATTGGATATGACTTTATGTTGGAACAATCTATGAGCAATTTCTTTATACAGTTCCATATTATTAGAAACCGGCTCTTTCGTCATAAGTTCAAGGGAAAAAATTTTGTAAGTTTCATCACACGAAGTACACATAGTTAAACACTTCCTCATATTATTTTATGTATACTTCGACGAAATAGCACAGTAACCCTTTAAGTATTCATTTTTTATAAGCCAATATGCTAAATAACAAATTGCTTAACCGCTTGTTGCAAATCATCTGCCATCTTAGCTAAAATTTGACTAGATGCTGAAATTTCCTGGGAAGAAGCTGCTTGTTCTTCCGTAGCTGCCGATACACTTTGGGTTTGTGCTGCAGTATCCCTACTTACTGCATCAATATCATAAATGGTGGTGACAATGGCTTGACTGCCAAGAGAGACTTGTTCAATTTTCGTAGAAATCTCTCGCATTTGATTTGAAACTTCATCAACGGACAAGCGAATTTGTGTAAACGCTTTCCCTGCCGAGTTCACAACCTCACTACCGATTTTCACTTCCCGCGTGCCATTATTCATTGCCAAGACTGCCTTTTCTGTTTCACCTTGTACTTCACTAATAAGGCTAGCAATTTGTTTTGTTGCTTCTTGGGATTGCTCTGCTAATTTGCGTACTTCTTCTGCCACGACAGAAAAGCCACGCCCTTGTTCGCCTGCACGAGCAGCTTCAATTGCAGCATTGAGTGCTAATAAATTGGTTTGCGCCGCGATTCCTGAAATAGCATCGACAATTTGTCCAATTTCCCTTGAACGTTGACCTAATCTTGTTACTAGCTCTGCAGAGTCTAGCACCGTCGTTTCAATCGTATTCATTTGGCTTACAGCTATATTTACTGCCTTTCCACCCTCTTGCGCTGCATTGGCAGTCTCATCAGAGGACACTGCTACTTTTTTAGTGTTCGCAGCAATTTGTTGAATACTAGAGGATATTTCTTTAATCGTAACTGATGTTGCATCAATTGATTGTAATTGTTTTTCCATTCCTTCGGCAACGGAGGAAATTGTCGCAGCAACTTGACTTGATGCTTGAGCAGACTCTTCTGAGTTCGTAGTAAGTTGCTGGCTAGAAGTACTCACAGCCTCTGCAGAACTTGCCACTTGACCAACAAAATCCCGCACTTGAGTTATAAAGGTATTAAGAGCATCTCCCAAAATTCCAAGTTCATCTTGGGAAGTCACGGTAAATTGTTTGACCGTTATAAATCCTCGCTCATCTTTGTGGATGCTGTTTACCATAGTATCGATTTGATTGGTAATCATTCTAATAATCATTACCGAGATAAAAATAGCAAATCCTATCCCTCCTATCAGAATACCACTAAATAAGATGCGAAAATTATTATAGACCCTTTGTTCATTATCGTATTCTTGTTTTGCAACTTCTAGTTGCAAATCAATAAGTTCGGTTATTTTTCCTGAAATTGGGTCTATATTAGCATATAACTCGTTTATTGTATAATTTGCAAGGCCATCCTTGTCCTGTCTTTGCATAAATTCTCTGGCCTTAGCTATCGAGGCATCTGCATTTTTTAGTAGGGGTTGGACTTCCTTTATAATCTTTTCCTCTTTATCCACAAGCTTCGTTGCCGTATAATCAGCCCATTCTTTTTTTATCACATTGGTAGCTTCGTCTATATTCTTCGTCCCCTCCACCCAGGAAAAATTTCCATTTCTCACTTTGTGACATGTATCCACGACATTAACCGCATACATATCTGAGACTATTTTCAATTGTTTAAGGGGGATAACCCGGTCTTCATAGACAGTTCTTAGTCCATTATTTGCTTCTTTAAGACTTATTAAGCCAAGAATACCTATACTAATAGCTACCACTGAAAGCAACGATAACACTAAGTAAATTTTTCCTCCTACTTTGAGGTTAGCTAATAATTGCATTTTAATCACTCCATGTTATATTTTTCATTTCTTCATTATATCATTACATTCTTTTCGACAAATATTAGCTAAAAACCTTTTCAATAGCTGTTTATTGCTTCTTGTTCATATTTACACCTTCGATTGTCAAACTCATTATATCGATTCTTTAGAATAAATCAAGCTCTCTCTACTCTAAATTCCCATCTACGCCTTTTATATAGTCTTTGATAAACAGAAAAAGAATGCATGTGACATGCATTCTCACTGTAGCTATTCTTTGTTTAAGGCAAAAAGTCTATCTGATTCATAAATATGGTTTCCTGTGATTTCTTGATTGGCAACCCGATACATGGCATAGGCTACCATCGCTGCTGGTATTGGTTTATATTTTTTCAGGCTACCAGTAAATAGAAAGGGGACAATTGCTGTGAACATGGCAGCTAATCCTTCTCCTATTCTAAATTCCTCGCGTTTGCCTAGTAGTAGAGAAGGTCTGACAATATGTAGCCCTGGGAGAGCGATGTTTTGTAGGGCTTCCTCCATTTCTCCTTTGGTGCGACTATAAAAAACTTTTGAATCTTTCGATGCTCCCATTGCTGAAATAACAATAAACTGTAATACTCCTGCTATTTTTGCTTTTCTCGCCAACTGCAAAGGATAGGTAAGGTCTACTCTTTGGAAAGCTTCTTTGCTACCTGCCTTGTTTATTGTTGTCCCTAGGCAGCAATAAACATGTGTAACATCTTGATGAATTTCATAAGACTCTAGTTTTTCAAAATTAATCTCTTCTTCTTGTAACTTGTTATGATCGATCCCTAGAGTTCTACGAACCCAAACAATGACTTTTTCATAGCGATTCGAAGCAAGTAATAGCTTTACTA
>JAPUES010000271.1:3225-5342 GCA_027492445.1 Sporomusaceae bacterium
CGAACCCAAACAATGACTTTTTCATAGCGATTCGAAGCAAGTAATAGCTTTACTAGTTCTTTCCCAACTAAGCTAGTTGCCCCAACAACTAAGGCCGTTTTTGTTTTTATTGTAAGCACCCTCCCTACTTATAAGCTAAGCTCTAGTACTTTTCGAACCACTTCAGGCGTTACAGTACCCTTTTCTCCAAGGGTAATCATTTTATGTGTTTCTAAACTCCTAGTGATTGCTCCGATGACTTCTCTTCCCAGACCATAGTCGGAAAAGCGAGTTCTTACACCCATTACTTCAAAGAAATTTCGTGTTTTCTCAATCGCTAGTTTACTCTTTTCGTCTGTGGATAGATTGCTATCTATATTCCAAATTCGTTCACCATATTGAATAAGTTTGGCGGATTTTTCTTCTTTCATAACTTCCAACATCGATGGTAATACAATCGCGAGAGTTTGCGCATGATCTAGGCCATATAAAGCTGTAATTTCATGCCCGACCAAATGGGTTGACCAATCTTGAGGTACACCGCTACCAATTAGACCATTTAAAGCAAGGGTCGCCGTCCACATTAGATTAGCACGGACATCATAATTTTCTGGTTCTTGCAAAGCTTTAGGGCCTTCTTCTACCAAAGTAAGGAGTAGTCCTTCTGAGAATCGGTCTTGCACCTTTCCTGAAACTGGATAGGTCATGTATTGTTCCATTACATGAATAAATGCATCCACCACACCATTGGCGATTTGCTTTTGCGGCAAAGTATATGTATATACGGGGTCAAGTATAGAAAACTGAGGAAAAACCGCCGAACTAAGGAAGGGTAATTTAGCTTGTATTGATTTCCTGGTGATTACCGCGCCATTATTCATCTCTGACCCTGTCGCTGGTAAGGTTAATACGGTAGCAAAGGGTAACGCCCTCTCAATCGGCAATCGTTCTGCAACAACTTTCCATGGATCACCTTGTGTAAAAGGCACTGCTGCCGCAACAAATTTGGTCCCATCAATCACCGATCCACCACCTACTGCCAACAGAAAATCATAGCCTTCTTTTCGAATTAATTCTACAGCTACCATCAAAGTTTCATACGTGGGATTGGGTTCTATCCCTCCGAATTCTCCTAATTGATAATCCTTTAGTATCTCTTTAATGGTCGCGAGCAACCCTGTTTGCTTTACACTACCGCCACCGTAAAGTACTAGTACTTTGCTATTCATAGGAATTTCCTTAGTTAATTGTAAAATCTCACCTTTCCCAAAAATAATCTTTGTTGGATTTACAAATTGAAAGTTTTGCATAAAAAGACTCCTTTATATTGCACTTTATTTATATTATATGATTGGTCATATTAATTGTCAATTGTTTATGACTCCTAATGCTGAGAAAATTATTATAATTACAAATAAACGAGAGTTACATTACGCTTATAAACGCAACGTAACTCTCTTCACTTTTTGAAATTATTGTATTTCACCACTACCAACTAAGGGTAACATTTTATCTACTTTAAAGAAAACTAAATGTAAATCTTCTTTGGTTTCACATTCTTCATGTTTACAACGACGACGAATGGAAAAAAGTAATTCGCTGTTCTTTTCTTCTTTCACCTTCGTTAGATAAAGACGTCTACCAGCCATTTTTCCTGCTTCAATAAATAAAAAGCAAGCATGTGGATTTAATCTAATATTTTCATGTGTCTTATGTTCACGCATAATGAAGGCTATCAAGCCATCTTCCATACTATGTGGAGTAGCATAAACAGCTGCATTTACAATGCCCTTATCGTCAGCAGTAGATAAAATACCGTTCCCTTTTACTGTTGCAAAATACTCTTTCAATTCCATGGTCAAAACCTCATTTCTTTATTATATTTTATAGTATTACTCTTCTATATTATTTGCCAAATTCCTTCTTATTTGATAATTATTATTAAATAATTATCTTTGAGATTATAGTTTTATATTGCGGTATGGACGAAAGGGTTCTTTACTAGATGAAGATATATAAAAGCACAAGCAACCGTTTCAATTGTTGCTTGTGCTTTTTACCTTTTTAAAGGTTACTTAATAATTTTTCCAAAAGGGCATATTTCGCATTATTATAAATATTATTCACATCTACAATAT
>JAPUES010000272.1 GCA_027492445.1 Sporomusaceae bacterium
AGATGTTTTTATGGTCACTGCTTGATAGCTTAATAGCAAAGCGAACAGTAGAAGTGGACTATATTCAAGTATTTGAACTTGTGGGGGCAGACGGTCAGCAGATGATTATACACCGTCAGGAAATGCCAGATTATCAGGTAGTATATCAGTTTGATAATGTTGTTAATTCGCTAAATAGCAAGCTTTATGTGATTGATGATTCTACGTATGTTACGATGCTGTTGTATCAGGAATATTAAAAAAGTAGCCAGCCTTGTATAAGGCTGGCAATTAATTTTTAGGAGAGTGTGTTGATATGAAAAATATGAGAGAATTGCTGGCAGGTTGTCTGCGTGAAAGTGCGCATGGATATGTTGTTGATGCACTAATTGAAAACTATCCCAGTGTCAGTGAATTAATGAATGCCCGTGAAGATGAAATAAGTATAATCAAAGGTATTGGTGTTGTAAAGGCTAAGCAACTTAAATCAATATTAGAATTTGTCCGTAAAGTGAATACACCAGATGCAAGTAAGAGAATTATTATCAGAAGTCCCAAAGATGTATATGAGTTAGTGCGTGCTGATATGGAATTCTTAGAGGTAGAGCATTTTGATGTGATTGGTCTATCAACTAAGAATCATGTTATTTTCAAAGAGAATATTTCGATTGGTTCATTAAATGCTAGTGTCGTGCATCCACGTGAAGCTTTTAAAGGTTTGATTCGCAGATCATGTGCTAGCTGCATTTTAGTTCACAATCATCGGTCTGGCGATCCAGCACCAAGCCAAGAGGACATGGAACTGACCAAGAAAATGGTTGAAGCAGGAAAGGTTATGGACATTGCTGTTATTGATCATGTGATTGTCGGTCAGGGAAAGTATGTTAGTCTCAAAGAAAAGGGGGTGCTGTAATGTTTGCTTCACCCCGTTGTCTTACGCAAGGTGTTGCTACTACAGTACCTGTCGATTTGCAACAGAGGTTATGGAGCTTGCTCGATAAAAAGAGATGCCAAGGAGTTAAACTTGATTATTTGCAAATCTTTGAACTAACGATAGAGTGTGCATTTGGTGAAGTGTTTCAAAAAGTAGTCCATCGTCAAGAAGTCCCACCGTTTGCAGAAACCTACTATTATCGTGAGATCGTAGAATCAATCAATGCTAAGGTATGGATCATTGATAGTGATGAGTACGTGACCATGTTATTGGCTAGTGAATACTAAGAATAACGAGTAGAAACGATCATATAATGGTTAATTGTGCAATTTTCATTATAAAATGTTTTATTTGCGTATTAAGGATGGCTGGGCGAAAGCCCTTCTATCCAGGATAGCATTAATTTATGGAGGAGGTAGAAACAACATGAATGCGGAGAAAAATGCAGAATACCAATACGAAATGGTTGTTAACATTGTGGCAGAAATGGTTATTGAATACTTGAAGACTACCACTCGTGCTATAAATGAAGAAAATACAAAGGTAAGTGAGTGCGATCAAAACGGTCATTGTCACTCGTCTGTGAATGCTGCTTAGGAGGTAAAGTCAATGAAAAAGGAACAGCAAGTTGCTCTTTATATAAGAGTGAGTACTGAGGAACAAGTTTTTGGTCATAGCCTAACGGCGCAAGAAGCGGAACTCAGGGAAGATTCCAAGCAACGCGGCAAGCTCGTATATAAGGTTTATCAAGACGCAGGTATTTCTGGCGTGAAGGAAGATCGAAAAGGTTTAAATGCACTTTTGCGAGATGCCAAAGCTGGATGCTTTGGTGAAGTGCTGGTATGGACTGTGAGTCGTATTAGTCGCAAACTGTCTTACTTGCTGGAAGTGGTTGAAGAACTGAAATCATTAGATATTACTTTTCGTAGCATGAGTGAGCAATTTGATATCACTACACCGATGGGACAGTTTGCTCTGACCATGATGGGGTCGGTTGCTCAAATGCAACGCGAGTCTTGGATGGAGTCCTCGTATATTGGCATGGAAAAAAGGGTGAGGTCTGGCAAGTGGTGCGGTGGGATGATGCTAGGTTATCAGATAGCACCCGATGCAAACGACTCGCGAGGTGGTAGTAAACTAGTTATAGTACCAGATGAAGCTGAAATAGTCAGGAAAATCTTTAAGATGTATCTTGATGATCTAGGGTATAAGGCCATTGTTAATCACTTGAATGAAAAGGGGCAGGTAGGAAAGAATGGAAGTCCTTTTAGCATTCATTCCATCAGACGTATTCTTGGTAATGCTGCCTATGCTGGAAAGGCAAGATTTGGTGATGAATATTATGAAGGAACCCATGAGCCGCTTATCAGTAAGGAGTTTTGGGAAGACGTTCAGGAAAGAATGAAACGTCGCTCCAAGGCTATAAAAAAGCAAATTGACCATGAGTATCTTCTCTCTGGAGTAATTAAATGCCCTGTTTGTGGTAGTGGTATGACGCCAACTCATACCAAGAAAAGAAGAAATGATGGAACATATCACTATAACTATTACTACGCCTGTAGTGCATATCTCAATAAAGGTAGTGCCGCTTGTAAGGCGAACAGTATTCGTGCAGATTATGCTGAAGAGAAAGTAGTGACTTGGCTACATACGTTTTTTAGCAGCCCCTTTTGGATGCAACGAGTAATGGAAGCCATTAAGCAGAGGTATAACATCGAAACGAGGCCACTGGAAGCGGAACATAAAAAAATAGAGCAATATCTTGATGGTATTGGCAAAAAGCAGACTGATTTGCTTCGTCGCTACGAGAATGATGCGCTCGATCGAAACGCATTTTTAATGCAAATGCAACAACTGAAAACTGAAAAAACAGAGCTACAAGATCGACTTGTCAACTGTAAACCCAAAAATGAACTTTCTGCCTGTTGGTCAGTTGAAGAAATGAAGGCGGCTTTTCGGTCATTTAGTGAAATATTGCTAAAAGCTACTGCCAATCAGAAACGTCAACTAATACGCAACCTGATTTCAAAGATTATGGTAAATAAAGAAAGAGAGATATCCGAAATTAAATTGCAACTAATACCTGAATTTGGAAATGAGAATGCAGTCGAAGCATTGCCGCTACAGGTAGCGATTTAGTTCTTGTAAAAAAATTATACTACAATCAATTACAGGAGGTGCTGTTGATAATGTTGGAGCATGGGAACGCAGCGAAGGTTACAAGAGTGGCGATTTATGTCAGGGTATCTACGGAAGAACAGGCTGAACATGGTTATTCTATTGATGCGCAGCTAGATACATTGCGTCAATATTGTAAGCTGTATAACAAAGAAATCTACGACGAATATATTGATAGAGGCGTTAGTGGCAAGGAAATGACTAAACGGCATGAGTTGCAGAAGCTTTTGAGAGATGCTGAGCGAGGATTGTTTGATGAAGTGATTGTCTGGAAGTTTAACCGTATGTCGAGAAAAACAAAAGACTTAATTGAAATTGTTGAACGTCTGAATCAAAACAATGTTTACTTTCGTTCTTTTTCGGAAAGCTTTGATACATCAACACCAATGGGGAAATTTGCGTTGCAAATGATGGGCGCAGTTGGAGAACTGGAACGAAATACCATTGTTGATAATGTTAAACTGGGCATGAAGCAACGGGCTAGAATGGGGTATCATAATGGTGGTGCATGTTTGGGCTATAAAACAATTGAAATTGCTGGCGGTGATCGTAAGAATCGAAAAACAAGTTTGGTCATTGTGCCTGAAGAGGCCGCCATAGTACGAAAGATATTCGAGTTGTACGCGGCAGGTAAGGGATTTCGCTCTATCGCCAACCAATTCAACCGTGAAGGCCAGAAAACTAAAAAGGGGAACCATTTTAGTAGTGATTCCATACGGGAAATTATTAAAAATCCCATATATGTGGGTATGATACGCTACAATCGGTATGAAGGTTGGAGCGAGAAGAGGAGGCGTGGCAAGACTGAAAATCCAATTATAATTGAAGGTAAGCATGAAGCGATTATTGGCCAAGAACTTTGGGACAAGGTGGAAATTCTCTTTAGTCAAAAATCTAAAGAAAATCCGCGAGTACATGATAGTGAGAACCTGCTGACTGGCCTTATTAAGTGTCCTGAATGCGGTACATCAATGGTTATCAGCAGGTCGCAATATCGGCTTAAGGATGGTACAAAGGTTTCTCAACGGTACTATGCCTGTGGTACATTCAAAAGTAAAGGAAGTTCGGTTTGCCACGCTAATTCAGTACGAGCTGACTATGCAGAAGACTATATTTTGAATCGGATTAAAAAGGTACTTAGGTATCCCAAAATACTCGCTGACATTGTGACCGCTGTTAACAAGAAGCGTGTTGGTGGTGTCAGTGGCTTAGCACAAGAATTAGAAACAATTGATACTAATTTAGAACAATTAGCGAAAAAGAAAGCTAAAATCCTTGATGTGTATGAACTTGATGAGATGGACAGGGAAACTTTATCAAAACGTTTAGACGAGTTAACGCATGAGGCAGATCAACTCCACGCCAGGAAATCCGAACTGGAATATACAATGGGTGATGATGGTTGCCAAGAAATTTCATTGGAAGTCATTCAGCAACTCTTGAATAAACTGGACGGGGTGATTGAAACGTCGCCGCCTGAGCAAAAGAAGACACTCTTACACATGGCAGTGAGTGAAATTACCTTAAAGGAAAACCGAAAAATTAATAAAATTGTTTTGTCATTTGATGAAAAACTGCATAAATGTTTCTTGCAAGAAGACCCATCAACCGCAATGGTTGATGGGTCTTTGTCATGTCATTGGAAAAAACGAGTAAAGTCACAACGTTTTACGTTAGCGATCTAACGATTGGTAAATGGAAAGGAGAAAAAGCCATGATTAAAATATCCCACGTAAATGAGGTCATTAATCTTACATTGCCGCAAGAGGTCATTGATGTAGTTTTAGATGCTGTTACTATATTAGATGCCGCATACGGTGAAAATAGGGACGTAGATGCTGGCGATGGCGGTTATGTACTCATCGTTGAATCAAAAGAGGATCTGGAAAAGTTAATCGATTGCCATATTTGCGTTAAAGAATCGGTGCCAGAATATGTTGATAGCATCCAGTGCGATAACGGACAAATGTTTACCAGTACAATGGTCATGTTGAGTGATGATTATTCTATCATTATTGTTATGACACTGGATTTATTAAGTAATACAAGTTGGAGTGCATATTTTGATTGTAATTGAATCAGCAGGCCCGTGTGAGTGATTAATGGTGCATTTGAGCCTACTATACTTATGAGGAGGGGTTACTTATGGCGGTTACTACAAAAAGTGTGATAAAGACGGAAGTTGTATCTTCGGAAGACGGT